>JBKPCZ010000096.1:0-8935 GCA_046727665.1 Chloroflexota bacterium | reverse complement strand
GCTACGGCGTTGCTACCGGTTCTCTACCGCGGCGCTGCGGACGCTACGCGGTCTTCTTTGCCGCCGCCGGCGCCGTGTCGTGCAGCGGCTTCTTGTCGATCTTGAGGATGGCCTGATCCTTCGCCGGCACGGTGAACGGGATGACGCCAGGGATGAGCCAGTCGGTCCACATCTTGTCGACCTGCGCCTGGAAGTGCTCCACGTCCTCGTCGATGAAGTGCGCGAAGCGGCCCTGACGCTTCAGGTACTCGTAGACCGGCTTGCGCTTCTTGCGTCCCTCCGCGATCTGACGCGTGGGACCGGTGAGATTGCACACGCCGTCCATGACCTCGTAGAGCGGCCAGATCCCGCACTCGACGGCGAGGTGACCGAGCTCCTGGCTGTACTGCGGGTGGTAGTCCCAGCCCTTGGGGCACGGGTCGAGCGTGTGCACGAAGGTGGGTCCGCCCAGCTCGAGCGCCTTGCGGATCTTGTTCATGAGGTCGACCGCGTACGCGGCGCAGCCCGCGGCGATGTAGCGCGATTCGGGGTGACCCGCGGCGAGCATGCCGGGCACGTTCTTCTTCCAGCGCGTGTGCATGAGGCGCCGCTTCTCGCCGGACGGCGAGAACGTCGTCACCGCGCCGTAGGGCGTCTGGCTCGAGAGCTGGATGTCGGTGTTCGCGTACGACTCGTTGTCGTACAGCAACACCAGGCAGTTGTAATCCTTGTGCGTGAGCGTCGCGGAGATCGCGCCGATGCCCATGTCGGCCCCGCCGCCGTCACCGCAGAACGCGATGACGTTGATCTTCTCGTTCTTCAGCTTGCCCTTGCGCATGAGGACCTTGAGTCCAGCCGCGGTCCCGAGCGCCGCGGAGCCCGACGCGCCGAGCTGCGTGTGCATCCAGGGCACGACCCACGGCGTCGTGTAGTACGTCGTGTTCGCGACGTACATGCAGCCGGTCGAGCCGAGCACGATCGTGCGCGGGCCCGACGCCTTGACCATGTGCCGCATCACGAGGGCGGACTCGCAGCCCTGGCAGGTGCGGTGCCCCGAGACGAAGAGCTCGTCGTACGGGACGTCCTTGACTCCTTTGATCTGCGGCAGGTTCTGAGCGGGCATGATCTCTGTCGTCATCTCTCTACTCCCGTACGCCAATCCAGTGGCAGACATCTCCATTGGCTAGGTTCCTCGCGCCGTTCGGGCCGGCGTCGGCGGCGGCAATGGTCTTCTCGAAGATCTCGGTCGCCATCGGCTGCTCGATCTCGCGGCCGCCGAGGCCGGCGATGAAGCCCACGATCACCGGTCGCTTCTCCTGCGAATACAGAGCGGAGCGGATCTCGTTGTACAGCACGCCGCCGTAGTACGGCGACCCGAAGCTGTAGTCGCGGTCGATCACGCCGACGGCCTTGAAGCGCCGGAGGCTCTTCACGACCTCCTCGGTCGGGAACGGCCGGAACCACTTGAGACGCACGAGCCCGATCTTGAGGCCGCGTTCCTTCCTCAGGCGGCGGATCGCGACCTTCATCGGGAGCGAGAGCGTCCCCTGTCCGATGACGACGACCTCGGCGTCGTCGGTCATGTACTCGTCGAGGAAGGGACTCTCGCCGCCGCGGCCGAAGAGACGCTTGAAGTCCGCGTGCGCCTCCGCGATCACGGTCAGCGCGTTGCGCATGGCCGCGTCGTTCTGGCGGCGGATCTCCATGAGCCAGTCCTGGTCGACCTGCGGGGCGATGGTGATCGGGTTGTCGGGATGCAGCAGGCGGTCGCCGAGGTCGAACTTCGGCAGGAACTTGTCCACCGCGGCCTGCGTCGGGATCTTCACGATGTGCTGCGAGTGGGTGAGGAACGCGCCATCGAGCCCGATGGCCACCGGCAGCGACACGCGCTTGTCCTCCGCGACGCGCCAGGCCATGAGCGCGAGGTCGAGCGCCTCCTGAGCGGTCTCGGCCCACGGGAGGAGCCATCCGAGATCGCGCACCGCGAGCGAGTCGTTGTGCTCGGTGCCGAACGCGCCGGGGTCGTCGAGGGCGCGGTTGCCGCAGATCGCGACGACCGGCAGCCGCAGGCCGGCCGTGACGGCGATCGCCTCGAAGGCGTAGAACCAGCCCACGCCTGACGAGCCCACGAACACGCGCGCGCCGACGGCGCAGGCGTGTTTCACGATCTCGAACTGGCTGTGCTCCCCGTCAGCGACGATGTACTCCACGTCCATCTTGCCGTTGGCGATGAGCTTCGCGGCGGCCTGCATGACGCCGTCGTAGGGACGGATCGGATACGCGGCCATCACGTCGACGTCGGCGAGACGGATGGCCTCGGCGATGGCCTCGCAGCCCGTTGCGAGCTGCTCGGTCTCGATCTCGCTGGTCTCACGGGTCTTGACCTCGACAGCCATCACTCGTCACCTCCGGTCGATGTCGTGGGACTTGCCGCAGGGTCAGCGCCTGGAGTCGCCGGCGCGTTCGCGGCAGGATTCGCATTCGGCGGCACGCTGCCCTTCGCGCCTGCCTTGGGGTCGGCCGAGACGCCGGCCATCTCCTCGAACCAGGCGTTGTACTTCGGGCGGTCCTGCTTCCACAGCTGCCACTTGTCCTGGTTGTCGGTGAACTTGAGCTCGTCGACCATCACGATGCAGTCCTTCACCGGACAGACCTGGGCGCAGATGCCGCACCCGATGCATGCCTCGTACACGACCTCGTAGTGACCCTCGGGCGTCACCTCGAAGCATTCGTCGGGGCAGTCGAGCCAGCACATCGTGCACTTGATGCACGTGTCGAAGTTCACGACGGGCCGCATCGTGCGTGCGCCGTATTTCTTGTAGTAGGGATTGCGCTCGCCGGGCTTGCGCGCCTCGACGATGATGCCCGGCCGCATCGTGGTCCAACCGGGTTTGGTGAACTGCAGGACCTCGTGACCGCCGGTGCCCTCGCCGACCTTGACCGGCCGCATCACGGTGGTGTCGTATCCGTACTGCACCGACGCCACCGCGGACTGGTCGCCCTTCGCGAGATCGAGCGCCGCCGCCTTCGCATCATCGAGCGCGAGCCACTGTGGGAGGATCCTCGCGAGCGCGCCGAGCACGCGGAAGTCGGTGTGATCGTCCTTGTAGACCCACAGCCCGGCGAAAGAGGCGCCACCGGGCACGATCCCGAGCGTGTAGGGCCGCTCGGCCTTGTCGGTCTGCGCGAGGACCTCGTCGGGCTGCTTCTCGCTGGTGACGAGGAGCCATCCATTGGGCCGCACCGGCTTCCATATCGGCTGACGGCCGTACCAGGCCCACGACTCGACGCCCTTCACGAGCGTGTCGTCGACGGCGACGGTCACGTCCACCACGCTCGGCTCGTATTTCGCCATCGACGCCTCGAGCTCGAGCTCGTCGGCCGCGACGACGGCGAACTGCTTCGCCGGCACACCGTTGCGCTCGGGCGAGTCGCCGTAGCGCGCGAACGCTGTTCCGGTGTGCCCCTTCTTCCGGGCGGTGAGCACGACGGAGCGGCAGATGCGCTGCGCCAACGTCTTCTGGAAGATGCCGCGGTAGACGACCTCGATGGAAACGCTGCGGTCCTCAGCCATTGCGACCTCCAAGCAGCTTCAGGATGCCTTCGCCGACGGCGTGGATGTGTTCAGCCGATTCGGTCCGCGCCGCCTCGGCGTCGCGGCGGGTGAGCGCGTCGAGGATGCGCCGGTGCGCGTCGAGCGAGCTGTGCGCGCGCTGGTTCGTCTGGAGCCATTCCTCGCGCGATGCGCGGAGGACGTCCCACACCACAGCGAGCATCGTCGTGAGCAGCTCGTTCTTCGCGGCGTCGCCGATCACTTCGTGGAAGCGCGTGTCTTCTTCGACATAGGTGAGGCCTGCGGCGACCTTTCGCTCCTGCGCGGCGAGGATCTCGCCCAGCTCGGCGAGCTGGGCCTCGCTGATACGGGTCGCCGCGAGCGCGGCGAGGGCCGGCTCGATGAGTCCGCGGAACTCGATGACGTCGGGAACGCTGTGACCGCGCGCGATAAGGCTGTGCAGCGGCCGGACGAGATCATCGGGCGCGACCTGTCGGACGAAGGTCCCGCCCCCGGCCCGCGTCTCGACGACGCCCAGCAGCTCGAGCGTGCGCAGCGCCTCACGAACGGAGGCGCGCGAGACCTGGAACTGCTCGGCCAGCGCGCGTTCGGGCGGCAGCTGATCGCCGGGGCGCAGCTCGCCCTTTTCGAGCAGCGACTCGATCTGCTCGACGATGCCCTGGTAGAGCCTGCTGCGCCGGATGGGCTCGATGACGGCCAGTTCGGTCCTCCTCAGGCTTGTGGTCAGGTGGTCTGACCAGACTGCCAAAGGCTACGACGGCTCGGGCGGGGCGTCAAAGGGCCAGCTCGTCGCGACTCCGCCGCTGGGCAGGCCGTGCCCTACGCCTTGCCCTCCTTCGCGTAGGGAATGCCGTCGGCCGCCGGCGGCGTGGACCGGCCGACGACGCCCGCGAGGATCACGACCGTGATGAGGTACGGCAGCGCGGCATACCAGGTCGTCGGGATCGACTTCATCAGCGCGCCCAGATCGCCCTCCGCAGGCCGGACGTTGACGATGATCCCGAACGCCGTGGCGGTGCCGAAGAGCAGCGCGCCGACGAACGATCCGACCGGCGTCCACCGCCCGAAGATCACGGCTGCAAGGGCGATGAAACCCCGGCCGTTCGTCATGCCGTTCTGGAAGGAGCCGGTCGACTCGAGCGTCAAGTAGGCCCCGGCGAGCCCGGCGATCGCGCAGCCGATGATCACGTTCATGTAGCGCTGGCGGAACACGTCGATGCCGACGGTGTCGGCGGCCTTCGGATGCTCCCCGACCGCGCGCGTGCGCAGACCCCAGCGCGTTCGGAAAAGCGCGAACTGGGACACCAGCACCAGCACGATGACGCTCATCGCGATCGGTCCCTGGTCGAGGAACATCGCGAGGATCGGACCGATCAGCGGGAGCGAGGCGAGCTGATCGGGCAGGTGGAAGGGCGTGATGACGCCGGCGCCACCGCGGCCCGACGGCGTGATGATCAAGCGGTTGAGGTAGCCGGTCACGCCTAAGGCGGCGATGTTCATCATCGTTCCGGCGATGATCTGGTCGGCGCGGACCGTGACCGTGAGCCAGGCGTAGAGGAGTCCGAGGATCGCACCGGTCGCGACGGCCACGAGGATGCCCATCGCGAGCGCGACAGGGGTCCCGAGCGGGTCGTGCAGCGCGAACCCGATGAGGTAGCCGAAGAAGGCCGCCATCAGCATGATGCCCTCGATCCCGATGTTCACGACACCGGAGCGCTCGCAGAGCACGCCGCAGAGGGCGCCGAGGGCGAGGGGCGTCGCGAGCGAGAGGATGATCGGGAGCAGGTCCGGCATCACCGCGAAGAGGTACACGACGAACTCCCATAGCAGGCGCGGGAGGGCGAGCAGGTCCATCAGGCCTTGCTCCCCGGCGGAGGCGTCCCCGCGCCCCACGAGCCGGTCACCGTCGCCATCTCGGTGATCACGACCTTGGGCGCCCGGACGCGGAAGACCTTGCGCACGATGAGGTCCGCGGCGAGGAACAGGATCACCAGCGCCTGGATGATGTCGATGACCTCGATGGGCACGCTCGTCTGGATCTGCATGAGCGGAGCGCCCGCGCGGAACGCGCCGAAGAGGATCGCGGCGAAGAGGATCCCGATCGGGTCGGATCGGCCGAGCAGCGCCACGGCGATCGAGTCGAAGCCGACCGATGCGGTGATGCCCGGGGCGTAGAAGCCGATGACGCCGAGCATCTGGATCGCGCCCGCGAGACCCGCGAGGAGACCGGACATCGTCATGGTGAGCGTGGTGATGAGGACCGGCCGCATCCCGGCGTACCTGGCGGCGTTCGGATTCAATCCGACCGTGCGGATCTCGAAGCCGAGCGTGGTCCGGTCGAGGATCCAGCGGATCACGAAGATCGCGACGACGGCGAAGACGATCCCGAGGTGCAGGTTGCGCCCCGCGAGGATCGGCAACGCGCTCTGTCCCACGTCGGCGGTACGTGCGAACGAGAAGCCGGGCGCGCGGACGAGATCGGTGACGGCCCACGAAAGGAGCAGTGCGGCGGCGTTGTTCAGCATGATCGTGGTCACGACCTCGTGCGCCCCGGTCCGCGCCTTGAGATAGCCAGGGATGAAGCCGTACGCCGCGCCCGCGACGCCGCCGGCAAGCATCGCGAGCGGCATCCCAACGATCGTCGGCGACGTGGCGAGCGCCGCTCCGACGACCGCCGCGGCGAACGCTCCGAACAGGAACTGCCCGGCCACGCCGATGTTGAAGAGGCCCGCCTTGAGGCCGAGGCCGACCGCGAGTCCGCCGAACATCAGGGGCGCGGCGGCGACAAGCGTGTTGTAGATGGCGTTGTCGCTGCCGAACGCACCCGCGAGGAGGCTCGCGTACGCGGCGAAGGGCAGGAACACGTCGAAGCCGGTCGCCGTGAACGCGCTCGAGACGATGACGACGAGGGCGGCGACCGCGAACGCGAGGATGATCGAGTAGACCGGGATCGAAGCCTTGGTCCAGATGGGTCCGAGTCGCGCCCGCCAGGCCTTCACGGCCGCGCCTCGCCGGTGGCCATGAGCAGGCCGACCTTCTCGCGCTGCGCCTCGGCAGCCGCGAAGCTGCCGACGATCCTGCCGCGATACATGACCAGGACGCGGTCGGAGAGGTCGAGGACCTCGTCGAGCTCCGCAGACACGAGCAGCACCGCGACGCCGGCGTCGCGCCGCTCGATCACCTGCTTGTGGATGAACTCGATGCTGCCGACGTCGAGACCTCGCGTCGGCTGATCGAGGATCAGGACCTTCAGGTCGTGACGGAATTCGCGCGCGACGACGACCTTTTGCTGGTTGCCGCCGGAGAGGGTCGAGGCGGCGACATCGAGCGACGAGGACCGCACGTCGAACTCCTTCGCCAGTCGGCCGGCCTCGCTGCGGATCGGCCTTTCCTGCCTCACGAAACCCCCGAGCCCTGCGGCGTAGGGCACCTCCGCGTAGCGCGTGAGCACGAAGTTGTCCGGTAAGCGGTAGGGGAGCACCAGGCCGAAACGCTGGCGGTCGGCAGGGACGTAGGCGATGCCCAGGTCGCGGCGCGCCTCGACGCTGAGGCGCGTGATGTCCCGGCCGTCCAGGCGGATCGTTCCCGCGACGGGCTTCCGCAGGCCGACGATGCACTCCACGAGCTCGTCCTGGCCATTGCCGCCGACGCCGGCGATCCCGACGATCTCACCACCACGGACGGCGAGGTCGACGCCGCGGCAGACCTCGTGGCGCCGGTCGTCCGTGGCGGCCAGCCCCGCGACCTCGAGGACGACCGCACCGGGATGCGACTCGCCGCGGTCGACGCGAAGGGAAACGGCGCGACCGACCATGAGCTCGGCGAGCTCGTCCTGGTTGGTTTCGGCTGGTTTGCGGCTACCGACGACCTTGCCACGGCGGATCACGGTGACGCGGTCCGCGATCTCGAGGACCTCGTCGAGCTTGTGGCTGATGAAGATGATGCTGGTGCCGTCCTCGCGGAGCCGGCGCAGCACACCGAAGATCTCGCGCGTCTCCTGCGGCGTCAGCACCGCGGTGGGCTCGTCGAGCACGAGGATCCGCGCACCGCGGTAGATCGCCTTCAGGATCTCGACGCGCTGCTGTTGTCCGAGGGACAGCTGGTCGACACGCGCGTGAGGATCGATGGTGAAGCCGAGCCGGTCGGCGAGCTCGCGGATCCGGCGCTCGGCCGTCCGCATGTCGAGGACGCCGCCGACCGTGCTGCTCTCCTGGCCGAGCATGACGTTCTCGGCGACCGTCAGGACCGGCACGAGCATGAAGTGCTGGTGCACCATCCCGATGCCCCGCGCGATCGCGTCGGCCGGGCTATGGATCGTGACGGGCGTGCCGTCGATGCGGATCTCGCCGTCGTCCGGCGTCACGAGCCCGTAAAGGATGTTCATGAGCGTCGTCTTGCCCGCACCGTTCTCGCCGAGGAGCGCGTGGATCTCGCGCTCGCCGAGGTCGAGATCGATCGAGTCGTTCGCCAGCGTCCCGCCCGGGAAACGCTTGGTGATGCCGCGCATCTCGAGGACCGGCGTCTTGTTGCTCATACCGAAAGCGGGCCGACCCGAGAGGGCCGGCCCGCTTACATCTCGCCTACTAGGGGACTCGGATCACGGGACCGGCTTGAGCTTGCCGGATTTCATGTCCTCGGTGGCCTGCTTGAGCTTGTCCTGCAGACCGGCCGGAACAGGGCTCAGGTTGCGGATCTCGGATGCGCCGATGCCCTCGTTCGTCGCGTCGTTGGTGAAGTTGCCGGTCTGCTTGCCCTTGTCCTTGAAGCGCTTGATCGCATCGCGCGTCGCGCTCTGGAGGTGCTTTTCCGCGCTGGTGATGATGCACCCCTTCGAGTCGGGCAGCGAAAGGTACTGGTCGACGTCGACGCCGATCCCGTACACCTTTGCGCTGCAGGCGGCACGGAGGACGCCCGCGCCGGTCAGCCCCGCGACCTGGAAGAGGACGTCGACGCCCTGGCCGATCATCGTCTTCGCCGAGGCCTCGCCCTTGTCGGGAGCGTTGAAGTCCTCGGTGTAGTTGACGGTCACCTGGACGTTCGACTTCACGGACTTCGCGCCGTTCTCGTAGCCCTTGATGTAGTTCACCACCGGCGGCACGTCGGAGCGACCGCCGACGGCGCCGATCTTGCCGCTCTTCGTGATCGTGCCCGCGACGATGCCGGCGAGGTAGCCGGCCTGGGCCTCGTTGAAGATCAGCCCCTGGTAGTTCGGGGGGATGGTGCCCTTGCACGCCTTGTCGTTCGCATCCGCGGGGACGCAGATGAACTGGTCGACCCCGAAGAACTGCACTGTCGGATTGCTCTGTGCGGCCTTGAGCGTGTCGCTGCCGATAAGGAATCCAACGGTGACGATGACGTCGAACTTCTGGTCGAGGAACTGCT
>JBKPCZ010000095.1:0-2541 GCA_046727665.1 Chloroflexota bacterium | reverse complement strand
CAGTCGGCGCGCGTCATCCGGAACGGCGCGCTGGAGGGCTACGCGCGCGGCGTGTCCTTCCAGTCCCTCACGCCCGCGTTCTGGGGCCGCTGCGACGGCGTCGCTGACGACTGGGAGCTCCACGGGTTCCTGTCGTGCGCGAAGGGCGAGCCGCTGCAGCTCATGCGCGTCGGGCACGGCGCGGCCCACGCGCGGTTCCGCGACGTTCCGATCGAGGTGCGCGCGTGACGACGCTCGGCCGCGACGCGATGCTCGATCCGCTGCGGGCTGCCCTTCGCGACGTGCGGGCGGACGAGGCCGAGCTCTGGGTGCATCGCCGCCGCTCGGCGATCGCGCGCTACGCGAAGAACGAGATCCACCAGAACGCCCTCGCGGACGAGACGCACGTGCATGCGCGAGTCGTTGTTGGGAAAGCAATGGGCATCGCGAATGCGAACTCGCTCGACCCCGCCGATCTCGCGCGGCTCGTCGCCGACGCGCAGGCGGCGGCGCGGGAGAGCGCGCCAAACGCCGACTGGCCGGGCCTTGCGACGCCCGCCGCCCTGCCGGAACCGCGGGCCTACGACGCCGAGACCGCAGGTGCCGACGCGGCGAGCCAGGCCCACGCGATCGCGACCGTCGCCAGCGCCGTGCGGGAGCGCGGCTTCCGCGCTGCGGGCACGCATCAGATCGAGCTCACCGAAGATGCGCTCGCGAACACGAGCGGCGTCGCCGCGTACGCGCCGAGCACGATGGCCTACCTGCGCGCGCTCGTGACGAGCGAGACCGGTACCGGATGGGCCGAGGATCTCGGCTGGACCGCGCGCACGCTGGATCCCGCGGGCGTCGCGGCCCGCGCCATCGAGAAGGCGGCGCTCGATCGCGAGCGGACGCAGCTCGCGCCGGGCGACTACGAGGCGGTGTTCGAGGAGCTCGCGGTCGCCGAGGTGCTGCGCTTCATGTCGCTCACCGGCCTGACGGGACAGACGCTCAAGGATGGGCGCTCGTTCATGGCCGGCAGGTTCGGCGAGCAGGTGACCGGTCCTCGCTTCTCGCTGTGGGATGACGCTTTGGACGCGCGCACGCTCGCGATCCCGTTCGATGTCGAAGGCACGCCGAAGCAGCGCGTCGCCCTCGTCGAGGGCGGCGTCGCGAAGGGCGTCGTGCACGACCGCCAGTCGGCGCGCTGGTTCGACACACGCTCGACCGGACACGCCGCGGACCCGCGGAGGTACACGGTCGGCGGTCACGCCGGCAATCTCACGATGGCCGGCGGCGACGCGACCCGCGAGCAGCTCATCGGCGCGGTGAAGCGCGGGGTGCTCATCACGCGCTTCCACTACACGAACACGCCGGACCCCAAGCGCGCGACGATGACCGGGACGACGCGGGACGGCACGTTCCTCATCGAGGACGGTCGCATCACCCGCGCCCTCGCGAACGTCCGCTACACGATGAGCGCGCTCGACCTGTTCTCTGGCATCGAGCTTCTCGGCCCGCAGCGCCTCGCGCGCGATTGGTGGTCGTCGAACGGGATGGGCTCGATCGTCTGTCTGTGTCCACCGATGAAGGTCTCGCGCGCGACGATCACCGGCTCGAGTCCTCTCTGACCACTGCGCGGAGCTCGATGCGGACCCGCAGAGCGCATGCGGCGCGATCACGGCATACGAACAGCTGAAAGCCGGTCTAGGCTCGGAGGACCACAACAGGGAGGTCCTCCCAACGGCAGGGAATCTCGTTCACTTCGAGCTCTACACGAAGGATGCGGCTCGCGCGAAACGTTTCTACAGCTCGGTCTTCGGCTGGAAGTTCAAGGACTCGGAAATCCCCGGCCTCGAGTACTACCTCATCGACGGGGCGCAGCCAGGGCGCGCTGAACGCGTCGCAGGAGAAGCCGGGCGTGGTCGTCTATCTCGATACCGATGAGATCGACGCGTCGATCCGCAAGGTCCGCGAGTCCGGTGGCAGGGCGGACGAGAAGCAGGCCATTCCCGGACAGGGCTGGTTCGCCGGCTGCACCGACACCGAAGGCAATCCCATCTCGCTCTTCCAGTCGGACCCGACCGTGACGATGGAGACGGAGCACGAGCACCAGTCCGCTCGCGCCTGATCCAGACCCGGGGCGCTTCGGCGCCCGCGCCCTCAGCGATCGATCTTGCCGGACGCGAGCGACTCGAGATAGCGGATGATCGTCCAGCGCTGCTCGTTGGTGAGGCCGCTCTCGTGCGATCCATCCGCTGCCTTGACCTCCTTCCACGCCGGCATCTGCGTGCCGGCGACCCCCTCGGTGATCCAGTAGTAGATCTCGCCCGGCGCGTGCTGGGGAACGTGCAGCTGGAGGTTCACCGGTCGCGGATTGAGGAGGAACGCCTGCGGCCCGTCACCGAGCGCTCGTGGTCCATGACAGATCGCGCAGTTCGCCTGGAACAGCGCGCGGCCGTTGTCGACCGTCTCCGGCGTGTCGGGCGTGGGGTTCTGCGCGAAGCGCGCGGTGAACGGCACGGGCGGCGTCGGGATGTTCGGCGCGATACCGCTGAACGCGATGCCGTAGGTCACGATCGC
>JBKPCZ010000094.1:0-8466 GCA_046727665.1 Chloroflexota bacterium | reverse complement strand
CAGGTCGAGGCCATCGACGACGAGCCGTTCGATTCGAGCGTCTCGCTCACGACGCGGATCGTGTACGGGAACTCGTCCTTGGTCGGAAGGACAGGGACGAGCGCGCGCTCGGCGAGCGCGCCGTGTCCGATCTCGCGACGGCCCGCGCCGCGCATCATGCGCACCTCGCCGACCGAGTAGGGCGGGAAGTTGTAGTGGTGCATGTAGCGCTTGGTGTCCACCGGTGAGAGCGTGTCGATGATCTGCTCGTCGCCGGTCGGTCCGAGCGTCGTGACCGACAGGACCTGCGTCTGCCCGCGGGTGAAGAGGCCGGAGCCATGCGCGCGCGGCAGGACGCCGACCTCGATGGAGAGTGGCCGGATCGTCGTCGTGTCGCGGCCGTCCGGCCGGAGCTTCTCGTCGGTGACCGCGCGACGGAACTCCTCCTCGAGGATGGTGTCGAACGCTGCCGCGACCTCCTCCACGAGCACGAGCGTGTCTTCCTTGACGAACTGTCCGACCGCCTCGGCCTTCAGGTCGTCGAGACCGCTCTCGCGCTGTGCCTTGTCGGGGTTGCGGAGCTTGGCGCGGATGCGCTCCTTGAGGTACGCCGTCACCGGGGCGAGCTTGGCCGTGTCGACGGCCGGCTGGCTCACGGGGAGCTTCGCTTTGCCGACGGCGCGCTGGAGCTCCGTCTGTGCGTCGCAGAGCTCGCGGATGCCTTCCTGCGCGAGGGCGAGGGCCTCCACCAGGAAGTCCTCGCTGACCTGCCGTGCACCCGCCTCGATCATCATGATCGAGTCGCGCGTTCCAGCGACCACGAGATCGAGGTCGCTCTCCTCCATCTGCTGGATGGTCGGGTTGAGCGTGAGCTTGCCACCGACGGTCCCGACCCGGACGCATCCGATGGGCCCTTCGAAGGGCGCGTCGGAGATCGTCAGCGCCGCGGAGGCGGCATTGACCGTGAGGACGTCATAGTCGTTCTCCTGGTCGCTCGACCAGGCCGACGCGACGATCTGCACGTCGTTCTTGAATCCCTTCGGGAAGAGTGGCCGGATGGGTCGATCGGTGAGGCGGGCGGTGAGGATGCCCTCCTCGGATGGCCGGCCCTCGCGTCGCGGGAACGAGCCGGGGATCTTCCCGGCGGCGTAGAGCCGCTCTTCGAAGTCCACCGTGAGGGGAAAGAAATCGATGCCGGGCCGGATGGTCTTCGCGACCGTGGCTGCGGCGAACACGATCGTGTCGCCGTAACGCACTGTCACGGCACCGCCCGCCTGCTTCGCGTACTTCCCCGTTTCGAAGACGAGCGGCTTTCCGTTGATGGTCGCCTGGGCTTGCGTGACTGGCATGTTGTTGTTGGGGTGCGCCTCTAAGAAAAGACCCAGGGATCTCCCTGGGTCATCCGCGCTCTCGCGGCCTCGTTACCGCCGCAGTCCAAGTCGCCCGATGATCACCTGATAACGCTCGGGAGACTTCTGGTGGAGGTATGCGAGGAGCCGCCGCCGCTGTCCCACCATCTGGAGCAGGCCTCGCCGACTGGAACTGTCGTGACGGGCCAGGCGTAGATGGTCGGTCAGATGCTTGATGCGCTGCGTGAGGACTGCGATCTGGACCTCCGGCGAGCCGGTGTCTTTGTCGTCGCGGCGGTAGGTCTCGATGAGCTCACGCTTGGATGTCGTCGTCGCGGGCGGCACCCACTGTCCTTTCTCTGATCCGTAGATCTTGTTTTTGTCTCGATAAGTGTATGCCATGAGGTGACCACTCGTCACGAACGGCTCGATCCGCGTAACGCGGCACGTGTGGCCTCGACATCGAGCGCGATCTGCGCGCTGAGGTCGGCCGCGTTCGCGAACCGCAGTTCGTCGCGAAGGCGCTTCACGAATGCCGCCTCGATCTTGTCCCCATAGACGTCGCCGTCCCAGTCGAGGAGGAACGCCTCGAGCGTTCGGTCGCCTCCACCGAAGGTCGGCCGCACCCCCAGGCTCGCCGCCGCGGCAACGTCGCTGTCGCGGAGGCGCACTCGCATCGCGTAGATGCCGTCGCGCGGGAGGAGGCGCTCCGGTGGGACGGCGAGATTGATGGTCGGAAAGCCCAGAGCCCGCCCGCGCTTCGCGCCGTGCACCACGGTGCCGCGCACGCTGTACGCGCGGCCCAGCAGGCGGGCGGCGTTCTCGACCTCACCCGCAAGGAGCGCGTTGCGGATGCGCGTCGAGCTCACGACCTCTCCCTCCAGCGTCACGGGTGTGGCCACGACGACCTCGAACCCGTATCTCGATCCCGCGGCTGCGAGCGTGCGAACGTCGCCGCCACGGTCGTGCCCGAACTGGAAGTCCTCGCCCACGACGATCGCACGGATCTCACCGGCGCCGGCGAGCCGGCGGACGAATTCGTCAGCCTCGAGGGCGGCGAACTCCGGCGTGAAATGGAACACGACCACGTCGTTCGCACCCGCCTCGTGCAGCATGCGGACCCGCTCGTCGACCTCGGACAAAGCCGACGGCGGCGCGCCGGGCGCGAGGGCCTGGATCGGGAGTGGGTCGAACGTGGCTGCGACGGCTCTTCCACCCTGTCGCTCGGCGCGCTCCGCCGTCTGCCGGATGAGCGCCTGATGACCGACATGGACGCCGTCGAAGACGCCGATCGCGAGCGAGAGCGGTCCGCGTGGCCAGCCGTCGAAGTCGCTCAGCACGCCCACCGAAGCGCTCAGGCTAGTCGACGGCACTCCCGGCAGGTGCGCTCAGCGGCTCACCCGCGAGGCTACCGGCGGTCGCGGGCCGCTCTGGCGCGATCGCGACGGGCATCGCCGCCACGGCGGGAGCCGGCTCTCTCGCGACACGCGGGCGCGCGCGGGTACGTCGCGGACGCTTCTTCGCCCGTGTCACCTCCGCCCGCATGACGAGGACGGGTGTCGCGACGGCGAGGATGTAGCCGAGGTAGTTGCCCTGGAAGTAGCGGCCGAAGAAGAGGAACGCCAGCAGCGTGAGCGCGTAGCCGATCAGCAGCGTGTCGAGCGCGGGACGCTTCCACAGCCTCCACATCCACCACAGCGCGATCGGTGTCGCGACCGCGATCTCGATCGCGGCGAACGGGAAGTCGGCCTGCCGGAACTCGATCACGCCGAGCCAAAGGAGCAGCGCGGAGAACCCCATACCGGAGATCGGATACGTCCACGCCGCGCCGCCGGCGTTGTAGCGGACGACGTCGTCGTAGAACGCCGCGAAGTCGTTGATGAGGAACGGCAGGAACGTGATGGCGAGGAACAGCGTCGCCGGCCAGAGCGGCCGCCAGAGGACGTCCCACGCCTCTCGCGGCGTATGCGGTCGTCGCGTCGCGAGGAGCCACACCGCGACGAACGGCATGATCAACACGGCGTGCAGCTTCGCCGCCGCGGCGACGGCGATCGCGAGGGGGCCGAGCGTTCGTCGTTCACGCTGCAGCAGGGCGATGCCGGCGAAGAGGAACAGGAGCACGAAGAAGTCGTTCCGGCCCTCGATCACGAATGGGAAGAGCTGCGGGTTCAGTGCGAGCAGTGCGACGAGCGCGAGGCGGTTCTCGACGCGCTGCGCGAGCAGCGGCACGACCGCCAGCGTCGCGACGTACGCCGGCAGGTACAGGTAGCGCTGGTCCCAGAACAGTCCGACCTTGTCGAAGAGCCACACGAACGGTGTCGTGATGAGGAACAGGAATGGGAAGTATGTGAGGTGATACAGCGCGGGGTTATTCACCATCGGCCAGTAGTAGAGCGGGGTGTCGAGGTAATCGCCTACGTACGGGTTCTGCCCCAGCAGGAGCTTCCGCGCGGCCCACTCGATCATCAGCGCGCCGTCGTGGATGTACGTGTATGGCTTGCCCGTCTCGCGCAGCACGATCGACGCGAGCGTCGGGATGACGACGAACACGGCGACGATCGCGGCGACGTGCGCGGCACGCTGACGTGGCGTGAAGGCGGCGCCCGAGCGGTGATCGCGCATGGCGTAGGCGATCGGCAGGACACCGCACGCGATGAGGAAGACGACGTCCCCGCCGAAGGGGAACAGCTGCCACACCGGCACGTCGCGCGTCGCCGCGACGGTGGTGTGGTTCGCGAAGAGCAACAGCCAGTTCGCCGAACCGACCCCGCTGACGACCTTGGCATCGAATGAGAGATCGCGCCACGCCTGGAGGGCGGCGCGGGCGAAGCGTTCCGCGACCTTGATCACGTGCGTCCCCCTGCGCCAACAAGTTTAGCCGCGGATTCGTCGAGATAACGCCGCGGCAGCGCGAGGACGGAATCGTTCATTACGCGTAGTCGCGCAAGGGCGGCGTCGCGTCCGGCCGCGCGCAGCGCCTCGATGCCGATCGCGTCCGAGATATCGAGCGCTCCGATGGCGAGCCGCCGCAGCGCTGCGAGATGCGCCGCGGACGCGAGCGCTCGTCCGAGATCGCGCGCGATCGATCGGACGTACGTCCCACTCGAGCACACGATCAGAAGTCGCGCGTCCGGAGGATGCCAGTCCGTCATCTCGATCCGATGTATCTGGACCTCGCGCGCCGCGAGATCGACGCGCTCGCCGCTACGCGCTCGCGAATACGCCGTCCGCCCAGAGACCTTCACGGCCGCGTAGTCGGGCGGCACCTGCCGTATGGCGCCGCGGAACGCGACCAGTGCGTCATCGATGTCAGCTTCGCTCGCCGGTGGCGCTGCGCTGCGCGTCGTCTGGCCTTCCCGGTCGTCGGTCGCCGTCTCGCTCCCGAAGCGCACGAGCGCGTCGTAGACCTTCGGCGCGGTGTGCAGGCGCTCGGTCGCGCGTGTGGTCTCGCCGACCAGCAGAGCGAGCAGTCCGGTGGCGAGCGGATCGAGCGTTCCGCCGTGACCGACGCGTTTCACGCCGAGGACGCCGCGCGCCACGGCGACGACGTCGTGCGAGGTCCAGCCCTCGGGCTTGTCGATCGCGAGGACGCCCGCGACCGCCCCGTGCTCGTCGCGGTCGGGGGGACCCTGCCCCTGTGTCAGGCGATCCGTTCCGGGACCGACTGCGCGGCGCGCGCCGACGCGAGCGCCTCGCGCGCGGCGCGCAGCACGGCGTCGCGGACCTCTGCGGCCCCGCCCGTGACGAGCGCCCCGGCCGCGCGAACGTGTCCCCCGCCGCCGAAGGGCGCCATGACCGCGGACGCGTCGACCGATGGCGTCCACGCGGACGTGCGGCAGGACACCTTGATCGCTCCGGCGTCGTGCTCGTTGAAGAGCAGCGCGACGCGCATGCCGTTCGCACGGGCGATCTGCTCCACCAGGCCCGAGATGTCTTCGTCGAGTGCTTCAGCGTTCGCGAAGTCCTCGCGCGTCACTTCGGTCCACACGAGCTGCCCGTCCTGCTCGCGTTCGAGCCGCGCGAACGCGTAGCCCCAGAGCTTCAGCGCCTGGAAGCGCTTGTTGCGGAACACGTTGTACGTGATGGCCTGGAGATCGGCGCCGGCGTCTCGGAGCTTCGCGGCACGCTCCAGCGCTCGCGAGTCCGTCGAAGGGAACTGGAAGGAGCCGGTGTCGGTCATGATCCCGACGAGGGCCGCGGTCGCCATGTCGGCGGTCCACGGCACGCCGAGCGCATCGATGACGCGCGATACGAGCTCCGCCGTCGCCGCCGACGAGACGTCGACGAGGTTCACCGATCCGAAGCGATCGTTCGAAGCGTGGTGATCGATGTTCACGAGCGTGGGACCCGTCGGCAGCGCGAACTTCGCGCGCTCGAGCGATCCGAAGTCGACCGTGACGATGAGATCGGCCGTGTCTGGCGGCGGCTCGGTCGTGTACCGATGCGCCGCCGCAAGGAAGCGCGCGGCCTCGGGGACGGCGTCGGCGCAGTGCAGCGTGACACGCTTGCCGAGCGCCTCGAGGGCGAGACCGAGGGCGATGCCGGATCCGATCGTGTCCGGGTCGGGGTCGCGGTGCGAGACGATCGCGACCGTCTTCGCCGCCCGCAGCGTGTCCAGGAGCTCTTTCACGAGCGACCTTCACGCTCCTGGTCAATCTCGCGGCTGGGCCGCGAGACATGCTCAGGGCTGGTGGAGTCGCTCCTCGCGGGGGACCCGCTCGTCGCTCCACCTTGCTTCTTCGCCTCGCGCAGGAGCGTCGCGATGCGCGCGGCGCGCTCCGCGGTCTGGTCGGAGACGAACAGCAGATCGGGCACGAAGCGAAGCTCGGTGCGCGAGCCGATCTCGTGCCGCAGATACGGTCGCGCCTCGTTGAGCGCGACGATCGTGGACTTCACCTGCTCCTCGTCGCCAAGCACGCTCACGTGCACCTTCGCGCTCCGAAGATCAGACGTGATCTCGACCGCGGTGACGGTCGCGAACGCGATGCGCGGGTCGCGCAGCTCCTCGCTGATGATCATGCCGAGCTCGCGCTGCAGCAGCGCGTTGACGCGGTCCGCCCGCTTGTACGCCACCGCGACTATCTCGGCTTTGGCTGGACGGTGTACGCCTCGATGACGTCGCCGACCTGGATGTCGTTCGTGTCGAGCACGATGCCGCACTCGAGACCGGCGGCGACCTCGCGCACGTCGTCCTTCACGCGGCGCAGCGACTCGATGTGCCCGTCGAAGGCGGGACCGCCGCCGCGCAGCAGGCGCGCCTGCGCGCCCCGGCGCATGACACCGTCGAGCACGCCGCAGCCGGCGATCGTGGTCTTGCCGGCGGTGAAGATCTGGCGCACCTCGGCGTGGCCGATGACGGTCTCGACCATCACCGGCTCGAGCATGCCGGTGAGGGCCTTCTGCACGTCGTCGAGCAGCTCGTAGATGACCTTGTACTGGCGCACGTCGACGTTGGTCTGATCCGCGACGCGCTTCGCGGGCGCCTCCATCTTCGTGTTGAAGCCGATCACCACCGCGCTCGACGCGGCCGCGAGCGTGAGATCGGACTCGGTGATGTCGCCGACTGCGTCGTGGATGACCTGCAGGCCGACCTCCTCCTGCGGGATCTTCGCGAGCGCGCCCTTGATCGCCTCGAGCGATCCCTGGACGTCCGCCTTGAGGACGAGCTTGAGCTCCTTGGCCTTTCCTTCTTTCACCTGCGCGAACATCTCGTCGAGCGTCGCGGGCTTCTCCGACGTGCCACCGCCAGCGCGATCGCGTGCGTTCGCGGCGACGAGCGTCTTCGCGGTCTTCTCGTCGGCCACGGCACGGAAGACATCACCGGCCTCTGGGACATCAGGCAGGCCGAGGATCTCGACCGGACGGGACGGCTCCGCCCGGCCGACGGGCTTGCCCTTGTCATCGGTCATCGCGCGGACCTTTCCGTAGGTGACGCCGGCGACGACGAGGTCGCCGCGCTCGAGCGTTCCCGTCTGGACCAGGACGGTCGCGACCGGTCCTCGCTTGGTGTCGAGGTGCGCTTCGACGACGCGACCGATGGCGGGCCGGTCCGGGTTCGCCGTGAGCTCGGCGACGTCGGCCACCAGGAGAACGGTCTCCACAAGATCGTCGAGGCCCATCTTGGTGCGGGCGGAGACCGGCACAAGCGGCGTATCGCCGCCGTACTCCTCGATCGTGACGTTGTGCTCCGCGAGCTGCGCCTTGACCTGATCGGGATTCGCGTCGGCCTTGTCCATCTTGTTGAGCGCGACGACGATCGGGACGCCGGCGGCCTTCACGTGCGAGATCGCTTCGATCGTCTGTGGCTGCACGCCGTCGTCGGCGGCGACGACGAGGATCGCGACGTCGGTAAGCTGCGCGCCGCGCGCACGCATCGCGGTGAATGCCTCGTGGCCGGGCGTGTCGAGGAAGGTGACCTTGCGGTCGTTGTACTCGATCTGGTACGCGCCGATGTGCTGCGTGATCCCGCCCGCCTCGCGCGCCGTGACGTTGGTGGTGCGGATCGCGTCGAGGAGGCTCGTCTTGCCGTGGTCGACGTGGCCGAGGATCGTGACGACCGGTGGACGCGGCTTGAGCTTGCTCGCGTCCTCCTCGGTCCAGAGCTCCGGCTTGGGCGGCAGCGCCTCGGCTTCGGTGTCCTCGGCCACGGGCACCGCTTCTTCCTCGGCTTTGGTCTCGATCCCGAGCTCGGTCGCGACGAGGCTGGCCGCGTCGAAGTCGATCGTCGTGTTGATCGACGCCATCGTGCCCATGTTCACCAGGGCGCGCATGAGATCGACGATGCTGACGTCGAGCAGTGTCGCGAGCTCGCGCACCGAGACCTGCTTGGGCAGCACGACCGGCGGGCGTCCTTCGATGACCGCCACCGCGGGAGCGACCTGCTCGACCGGCGCCGTCGCCGGCTGCGGACGCTGCGGCCTACGGCCCCGTGGACGGGGGCCGCGCTGTGGCGGGAACCGCCGTGGTCGTGCTTTGGGCATTACGCGGTCTCCTTCTGTCGCTCGCGTGCTGCTTGCTCTAGTTCTATCGCTAGTCGCTCCGCCGTGGCGGGATCGATCGGGATCTCGAGCGCTTTGGCCAGAGCTCCCTCACGCAGGCCGCGGTCGAGACAGGCCTGATCCGGGTCCAGGTACGCACC
>JBKPCZ010000093.1:0-4733 GCA_046727665.1 Chloroflexota bacterium | reverse complement strand
GTCCAGACCGGGACGTCATGCTGGGCCGCGAGCGCGCGCATCTGCGGCTCTAACGATGGACCGATGACGAGCACGATGCCAGAAGGCCCTTCGCCAAAGAGCGCAACGCGCTTGTCGATCCCGCGCACGGCGGGCAGCGTGACCTTCATTCCGAGCCGGTCCCGCAGGGCGACCTCCGCCAGTGCGACAGCCAGGCCGCCCTCCGCTCGATCGTGCGCCGCGCGGATCGTCCCCGCCGCGTGCGCCGCGAGCACGAAACGCTGCAGGCGCGCCTCGAGAGCGAGATCGATCCCCACGGGCCCCTCGTGCACCCCGATCGCGGCGCCATACACGGACGCGCCGATGGAGACCTGCGCGCTGCCCGCGAGCATCACGACGTCACCCGTGCGACCCGAGGTCACCGGGATGTGGCGCGTGACGTCATCCAGGTGCCCGACCGCGCCGATCACCGCGGTCGGCCAGATGTCCGCGCCCCGCGTGGCGTTGTACAGCGACACGTTGCCGGACACGACCGGGACCCCCAGCGCGGCGCACGCGGCGGAGATGCCGTCGATCGAGCGCTGGAGCTGCCAGGCGCCCTCCGGTCGCTCGGGATTGCCGAGGTTGAGGCAGTCGGTGATCGCGAGCGGCTCGGCGCCAACGCAGACGAGGTTGCGCAGCGCTTCGGCGACCGCCGCCGCCGCTCCGACGAATGGATCCAGCGCGGCAACGCGCGGCTGCGCGTCGATCGCGATCGCGATGCCGTCAGGTCGTCCTTTGATACGGAGCAGGGCGGCGTCCGCACCGGGGCCGAGAACGGTGTCGGTACCGACCATCTGGTCATAGGTGCGATAGATGACGGCGCGCGACGCGACGGCCGGCGAGCTCAGCAGATCGAGCAATTCGAGTCCGATCTTGTGCAGCGGCTGGCTGCTGCCTGGCGCCGCACTGCCGACGTTGCCCCGGTCGGGGCCGACCTCGGCGTCTCCGTCGACCTCGCCGCCGCCTCGCGGCTCCGCGGCCCACTTCGAGATGTCGTACTCGGGGGCTTCGTCCGCGAGCAGCGCCGGCGGGAGCGCCGCCACCGTCATCCCCTCACTTTGGATCTCGAGCACCTGCTCCTTCGTCACGGCGCCGATGCGAACACCGTGCAGCTCCCATTGCCTGAAGACGCGCTCGACGGCGGTTTCGCGACCAGGCCGCGCCACGACGAGCATCCGCTCCTGCGACTCGCTGAGCATGACTTCATACGGCGTCATGTTCTTCGCGCGGCGCGGCACGTTGTCGACGTCGATCCGCATCCCGACGCCGCTGCGCGCGGCCACCTCGCTCGACGCGCACGTGAGTCCGGCCGCGCCGAGGTCCTGCACCGCCTCCACCGCGTCGAGCTCGACCAGCTCGAGCGTCGCTTCCATCAGCAGCTTCTCGAGGAATGGATTGCCGACCTGGACCGACGGCCGCTTCTCGTCGCTGCCGGTCCCGAGCTCGAAGCTCGCGAGCAGCGACGCGCCGGCGATCCCGTCGCGGCCGGTGTCGGAGCCCACCAGATACACCGCGCTTCCGGGCCGCGCGGTGTTCGCGCGCGAGAGCCGATCGCGGCGCACGAGGCCGACACACATCGCGTTCACGAGCGGGTTCTCGAGATAGCACGGCTCGAACGACACGTGACCGCCGACGTCGGGGATGCCGACGCAGTTCCCGTAGTACGAGATGCCGCCGACGACGCCGGAGAGCAGCCGCCGCGCGCGCGGCGCGTCCGGCGGACCGAAGAAGAGCGCGTTCAGCACGGCGACGGGGCGCGCGCCCATCGCGAAGACGTCGCGCAGGATGCCGCCGACGCCGGTGGCCGCGCCCTGGTAGGGCTCGACCGCGGAGGGATGGTTGTGGCTTTCGACCTTGAACGCGCACAGCAGCCCGTCGCCGAGATCGACGGCGCCGGCGTTCTCGCCGGGGCCCAGGGCGACGCGCGCGCCCTTCGTGGGCAGCGTCCGCAGCAGCTTCTTCGAGTGCTTGTACGCGCAGTGCTCGCTCCACATCGCGCCGAACATCGCCCACTCGAGCGCGTTCGGCTCGCGGCCGACGAGCGCGCGCACGCGGGCGCCCTCGAACGGCGTGAGACCGACCTCGGAGAGGATGTCCAACTTAGGCTGCGCCGCTTCCGCCCCCGTGAGCACCGGGGACGAGCTCATGCCGCCGCGTCGGCTCCGATGAAGCGCTCGATCTGGTCGGCGAACGCCAGCAGATCGGCGACGCGCGTCTGGACCTGCGTGTAGACCTCGTCGATGTCGGTCTGCTCGCGGTCATACGCGAGCAGGTTCCGCAGGTTCGCGAGGTGCTCGAGGCGATACGCGAGCTGCTTGTCGATGATCCCGTGCTTGCCGACCGCGTCGAGGATGTCGTGGTACGCCTCGGGCTTCGGCAGCGCGAGCGCCATCACGAGGTACGCGCCGGTCCCGAAGAGCAGCTCCACCGCCTGCTGCAGGTACCACTGCGCCAGACCGTAGAGCTTGGGATCGGATCGGAACTTCGCGCGCTCGATGGGACGCAGATCGGAGAGGAGCTGCGTGTACTCGCGCAGGCGCGCAAGCCGCGCGAACACGTACTCGGTGTCGATCGCGAAACGCTCGCCCTTGGTGCGCTCCGCCAGCGCCTTGGTCTGGATGTCGTCGTACTTCTGGAACTCGAGGTACTCCATGACCGCACGGGCCTCCCACTGCACCCGGCGCTTGTGATCGCGCTGGAAGAGGAGGCTCCAGCTCCGGATGACCTGCGCGCGCTGGAGGAGCGACGCCTGGTTGAGGATCACCACGTCCAGGCCCTCGGTCTCGAGCGTCTTCGAGAGCTCGCTCACGAAATAGACCTGGTAATCGAAGAACTCGTTGGTCTTGACCTTGTCGAGAAGGAGGAGGCCCACGCTCTGGTCCGCGAACGCGCCGGCCAGCTTGCGCGCGGCGGGGGTGCCCTGGCCGTAGGCAGCGTCGACCGGGCTCGTCTGAAAGAGCGTCTGGAGTTGGGCCTGTTTCTCGAAAAGGTCCATCTCTATACCTATCTATATATGGCAAAGGGCGTGCCCGCTAGAGCGGGAGCCAGATTGGCGAGCACCCGATACCCGTCGGTACCCCCCAGGAGGGCTTCCGAGCACCGTTCGGGGTGCGGCATGAGGCCCACGACGTTGCGGCCCTCGTTGCAGACGCCGGCGATGTTGGCGAGCGAGCCATTGGGATTCGCGGCGAGCGTGGCCGCGCCGCGCTCGTCCGTGTAGCGGAACACGACCTGCTCGCGCGATTCCACGTCGGCGAGCGTCTCGTCGTCCGCGACCCAGCAGCCCTCGCCGTGCGCGATCGGCATGCGCAGGACCGCGCCGCGCAGGCCGGCGGTCCACGGAGTCCGGTCGCTCTCGACGCGCATGTGCACCCAGTCGCAGCGGAACTCGAGCCCGCGGTTGCGGACCAGTGCACCCGGCAGGAGGCCGGCCTCGCACAGGATCTGGAAGCCATTGCACGAGCCGAGCACGAGCTTGCCCGCGTCGGCGAAGCGGCGCAGCTCGCGTGTCGCGGGAGAGATCTTCGCGATCGCGCCGGCGCGGACGTAATCACCGTACGTGAATCCGCCCGGGACGACCGCGGCGTCGTACCCCGAGAGGTCGGCATCCTCGTGCCACAGGATGTCGCTCTCGACGCCCGGGACCAGCGACAGCGCGTGCTGGAAGTCGCGCTCGCTCCAGGTGCCGGGGTAGCGCAGGATCGCCACCTTCATCGCGCGCTCACTCGCTCAGCACTCGAAAGCCCGCCGCGGCGAAGTCCTCGTCAAAGGCGAGAGCGTCACGGATCCGCATTGCGCGCATGACGGCAAAGCTCGTCGCATCTACGAACGAGTACTCGATCTCGTCATGCTGACGTAGCCACCGAAGTGCCTCGGTCTCGAGGTCCCGCGAGACGAATTCGATCCGGGTGCGAGGAGATCGTTCGAGACCGTCGAGGAACTCGACGGCATCCCGATGCGACGTCCGCCGGACAAGATAGGTCCACGTCTCCCCGCGTACATGATTCGTCAGTACGAACGGGCCCGCGGCATGCCGGTGGGCGAGTGCCACGGCACGCGAGTGTTGATCGTCCCGGCGGTTGTACATCGCGATCCAGAAGGACGAGTCCGCGAAGATCACGGTCGTGCCGCCCTGGTGGCTGCACGTGCGCCGGTGCGCTTGCGCTCGCCGTAGACGACGTCGTCGACCGATCTCGGCGCGAAGGACGCCTTGCCTGCAAGCTTGAAGAGAGGGTCTCGGTCGAGGGGGGACAGCTGCGAGACGTGCTGTCGCACGAACTCGCGGATGAGATCCGACTTCGATCGCCCTGTCGAGGCAGCAGCGCGCTCCAAGTCAGAGGCGAGTTCGTCATCGATGAGGATCTGCAGACGCTTCATGGCCACGCCGATGAGCATACACCATAAAATTGGTGTATGTGTAGGTTAGACGTGCGCGCTTTCGTTGAGCTCGTACGCATAGTCCTCGATCACGGGATTAGCAAGAAGCTCCGTGCCCATGAGGCGAACGGCGTCCCGGGCCGCCGTCTCATCGGCGGCTTCGAACGTCACCAGGATCTCCTTGCCGGTCCGCACGTCCGACACCGCGAGCCCGAGTGACCTGAGCGCGCCGCGGATCGCCTCGCCCTGCGGATCGCGCACCTCGGACTTCGGGAACACGCGGATCGTCGCGGTGAAGGTCATCCGAACCACTCCTCGCCGGTGAGCTTTCCGTA
>JBKPCZ010000092.1:0-3711 GCA_046727665.1 Chloroflexota bacterium | reverse complement strand
GGATGCAGTCTGGTGTTCGGACGCTACGGGGCCGGCACGGAGTATCTCGGCTACGTCGGCGTCGTCGGGCCGACGCGCATGGATTACGCGCGCACCATCGGCGCGGTGCGCTACGTCGGCTCGCTCATGAGCGATCTCGTACGAGTCATGGAGGGTCATTAGTCATGGAGGACAAAGCCAGGAAGGCGGAGGAGCTTCTCGCCGAGCGTCTTCGCACGCGGACGAACGGCGAGACGCGCGGCGAGGCACACGGCGCGGTCGCGGACGCCGAGCTCGACGCGCGGCCGGCAGCCGAAGCGCCGGCGACGGCGGCCAAGGTCGAAGAGCTCACGAACGACCTCAAGCGAATGACCGCGGACTTCGCGAATTACCGCAAGCGCAATGAGGCCGAGCGGACAGAGTTCGCGAAGTTCGCGAAGGCGGATCTCATCGCCCGGCTGCTCGACGTGCTCGACGGCTACGATCGCGCGCTCGCGACCGTGCCCGACGAGCTCAAGGGCCAGCCGTGGGTCGAAGGGATGTGGCTCGTCGAGCGCAAGCTCCGCTCGATCCTCGACGCCGAAGGGCTCGAGCCGGTCGACTCGCTCGGCACGCCCTTCGATCCCTACCTCCACGAGGCCGTCGCCTACGTCGAAAGCGACGAGCCGGAGGGCACCGTCATCCAGGAACACCAAAAGGCGTACCGACTGCACGACCGGGTCATCCGCCCAGCGTTGGTCACGGTCGCCAAGAAGAAGGAGTAAGCAGCATGCCAAAGGTCATCGGTATCGACCTGGGCACCACCAACTCGGCCGTGGCCTACATGGAAGGTGGGGAGCCCACGATCATCCCGAACGCGGAGGGTGGACGGATCACGCCGTCCGTCGTCGCGTTCACCAAGACCGGGGAGCGTCTGGTCGGACAGGTCGCGAAGCGACAGGCGATCACGAACCCCGAGAACACGATCTACTCGATCAAGCGCTTCATGGGGCGGCGTTTCACCGACCCCGAGGTGCAGCGATCGATGAAGCAGGTCCCGTACAAGGTCCAGCAGGCGGGCAACGGCGGCGTCGAGGTCGTCCTCGGCGATGGCCGCAAGCTCACGCCGCCCGAGGTCTCCGCGATGATCCTCGGCAAGCTGAAGGCCGACGCCGAGGCGTTCCTCGGCGACAAGGTCATCCAGGCCGTCATCACGGTCCCGGCCTACTTCGACGACAGCCAGCGCCAGGCCACCAAGGACGCCGGCCAGATCGCCGGCCTCGAGGTCCTGCGCATCATCAACGAGCCGACCGCGGCGTCGCTCGCGTACGGCCTGGACAAGAAGAAGGACGAGATCATCGCCGTCTACGACCTGGGCGGCGGCACGTTCGACATCTCGATCCTGCAGCTCGGCGAAGGCGTCTTCGAGGTCAAGGCCACCAACGGTGACACGCACCTGGGCGGCGATGACTTCGACGTGCGGATCATCGACTGGCTCATCGAGGAGTTCAAGAAGGATCAGGGCATCGATCTGAAGAATGACCGCATGGCCCTTCAGCGTCTGAAGGAGTCCGCGGAGAAGGCGAAGATCGAGCTCTCCAGCACGCAGCAGACCGAGATCAACCTGCCGTTCATCACGGCGGACCAGTCCGGTCCGAAGCACCTCGTCATCACGCTCACGCGCAGCAAGCTCGAGCAGCTTGTCGGCGACCTCGTCGAGAAGACGACCGGCCCGGTCAAGAAGGCACTCGCGGACGCGGAAGTCTCCGCGGACAAGATCGACGAGATCGTCCTCGTCGGTGGCATGACCCGCATGCCGCTCGTGGTCGAGACGGTGAAGAAGCTGTTCGGCAAGGAGCCGAACAAGAGCGTGAACCCCGATGAGGTCGTCGCGATCGGCGCCGCGATCCAGGCCGGCGTGCTCAAGGGCGAGGTGAAGGATGTGCTTCTCCTCGACGTCACGCCCCTGTCTCTGGGCATCGAGACGCTCGGTGGCGTGGCCACCAAGCTCATCGAGCGCAACAGCACGATCCCGACCTCGAAGTCGCAGATCTTCACCACGGCGAGCGACGGTCAGACCCAGGTCGAGATCCACGTCGTCCAGGGCGAGCGCGAGCTCGCCGCGGACAACAAGAGCCTGGCGCGCTTCATCCTCGACGGCATCCCGCCGGCTCCGCGCGGCGTTCCGCAGATCGAGGTGACGTTCGACATCGACGCGAACGGGATCCTCAACGTCAAGGCGAAGGACAAGGCGACCAGCAAGGAGCAGCACGTCACCATCACCGCCTCGAGCGGCCTCAGCAAGGACGAGGTCGAGAAGCTGGTGCGGGACGCGCAGGCTCACGCCGAGGAGGACCGCCGCAACGTCGAGCGGATCCAGACTCGCAACGAGGCGGACACGTTCGCGTATCAGATCGAGAAGACGCTCCGCGACCTGGGCGACAAGGCTCCCGCCGACATCAAGAAGGATGTCGAGGAGAAGATCGCTGCGCTGCGCGAGACGCTCAAGGGCGACGACACGCAGCGGATCAAGACCGCCATGGAGGAGCTGCGACAGGCCTCGATGAAGATCGGCGAGGCCATGAGCCAGCAGCAGCCGCCGCCGCCAGCGGACGGCCAGCCGGAGCCCGAGGGTGAGCCCGCGGGCGCGACGGCCGGCGACAAGAAGAAGGATGGCGACACGATCGAGGGCGAATTCAAAGAGCAGACCTAACTCGTACCCCTCAGCGCGCAACTCGGACGCCGATAGAGAGGCGCCGCCGGAAGATGATCCCGTGCGGCGCCTCTTCCTTTACATCCTGCTGGTGCTCGGCGCCTGCGCGCCCACAGTCATCGCCGCGAAGGCGATCTCGGCGCCAGCACCCGAACAGGCTCCGCAGGGACTGCCCTAGCCGTCCCGGCACGCGGTCTGCGGCGACCGCGGCATGACTACTCTTGCGACTCACCCACACACCGTCGTTGGCGTCTTTCACTCGTCGCTCAACGCCTATCTCGCGATGCGCCGACTCGATAGCGAGGGACTCCCGCCCCGGGACGTTGGCCTCGTCTCCGACGATCCGGAGCTTGCCGGCGAGGTGGGCGCCCACTCGTATGCCGTCATCGGTGCCGTCGCCGGCGTGCTGCTCGGTCTCCTTCTCGCTGCCGCGTACGTCGTCTTCAGCGGGCCGGGCTTCCGAGTGAATCCGGTCGGGATCGCGATCGGCACGGCGTTCGTCGCGGGCGGCATGGGCTTCATCGGCTTCGTGCTCGGTCGCGCTCTCGTGCGGCGCGCATCACGGTGGAGCGATTACGAGCACGTCGTGCGCGACGGCGGGGCGATCGTCACCGTCGCCTGCGTCCCCGGCGAGTGCGAGCGTGCGAAAGACGTCCTCGCCGCTTCTGGCGCTGACGAGATCGTGGACGAGGTCTACGCCGACCGGGTCTGACGCAGCGCCGGCGTCGAGAGCTCGGCGACCCGGCTAGCCCCGAGCCGTCGCGACCAGAACGCCGATCATCCCGTAGGCCTCGTGCCCCGGGAAGTGGCAGATGAAGGTGTAGGTCCCGGGCCGGAATGTGAGCGTCGTCTGCCGCACCGACATCGGAGGCAGCGAGACCTCATCGGGGCGGTCACCATGGACGGGCTCGGTGCCGGTGCGGTGGCGGTCGTGGAAGGCGGAGTCCCCGATGAGCCATTCGTGGTCGATCGGGTCGTCGTTCACGAGCGTGAAGGTGATCGGAACGCCCGCGGGGACCTCGATGCGGTTCGGCTCGAAG
>JBKPCZ010000091.1:0-3590 GCA_046727665.1 Chloroflexota bacterium | reverse complement strand
CGCATCACGCAGGTGCTGCAGGGCGTTCCGGGGGACACGTATCGCACCGACCTGTTCCAGCCGCTGGTGAGGAAGATCGAGTCGCTATCGGGAAAGAAGTACGGCGAGGACCACGACACCGACGTGTCCCTGCGCATCGTCGCCGAACATGCGCGGGCCGCGACGTTCCTCATCGCCGACGGCATCGTTCCGTCGAATGAGTTCCGCGGTTACGTGCTCCGCCGGCTCATCCGGCGCGCGGCACTCCACGGGCGACGTGTAGGTCTGCGGACCGGCGCCCTCGCGACCCTCGGCGGTGAGGTCGTGAAGGCGATGCAGAAGCACTATCACGAGCTCACCAAGGCTCGCGACCGCATCACGCAGGTGATCGCGGACGAAGAGGAGAAGTTCGAGCGCACCCTCGCGAACGGCCTCACGCTGCTGAACGAAGCGATCGGGCGCGCGAAGGCGCAGGGGCAGACCTGGATCGACCGCGACACCGCGTTCCGGCTCTCGGACACGTACGGCTTCCCGCTCGAGATGACGAAGGAGATCGCGACAGCGTCTGGCCTCACGGTCGACGAGCGGGGCTTCGCCGAGCTCCTCGAAGGACAGCGGACGCGCAGCCGCGCGACCGCGAAGTTCACACAGGACGCGATGCGTTTCGGGCAGTTCTACTCGCTGCTTCGCGAGACGCAGGGTCTCCGCAGCGAGTTCACCGGCTACGACGAGCTCGCGACGGACGGGCTGATCGTCTCGCTCGTCGTCGGTGGCTCGCGAGTGGAGGCGGCGCACGAGGGTCAGGACGTGGAGATCGTCCTCGACCGCACACCTTTCTATCCGGAGGGCGGTGGCCAGGTCGGCGACCGTGGCGCGATCACGACGGACGAGGGTCAAGCGATGGTCGCGGACACGCAGACGGCGGCGCCGGGCGTGATCGTGATGAGCGCGAAGGTCGTCGACGGCGTTCTGCGCATATCCGCGCGAGCGCATGCCGCGGTCGACGAGGAGCTCCGCCGCGACACCATGCGCAACCACACCGCGACACACCTGCTGCACGCGACGCTGCGCAACCTGTTCGGCGAGGACGTGCATCAAGCGGGATCGCTCGTGCACGCGCCGAACCTCAGGTTCGACTTCACCTTCGGGCGAGCGCTCACGCCGCAGGAGCTGCAGCACGTCGAGGACGAGGTCAACCGCGCGATCCTCGACAACGCGAGCGTGCATGCCCGCGTGATGCCGCTCAGCGACGCGCTCGCGTCGGGTGCGATGGCGCTCTTCGGCGAGAAGTACGACGACGAGGTGCGCGTCATCGAGGCCGGCCCCAGCCGCGAGCTCTGTGGCGGCACGCACTGTCACTGCACCGGCGACATCGGACCGTTCCTCATCACCAAGGAAGAGAGCATCGGCGCGGGCGTGCGGCGCATCGAGGCGGTGACCGGCATCGGTGCGCTGCGCGAGATGCGCGACGTGCGCGAGCGGCTCGCGCGTGCGGCCGCGACGCTGCGCGTGCCGCCGGCTCGCGTGCCGGAAGCGGTCGTCCAGCTCGCCGAGTCCCGCGAGCGCCTCGAGAAGGAGCTCGCGGCGATGCAGCGCACCGGGCTGGAGGCGGTCGCTGCGAAGCTCCTGAGCCAGGCGGAAACGGTCGGGGCCGCGAAGCTCGTCGCGGCCGACATTGGCGAAGGTGACGTGAACCACCTTCGTGCCCTGTCGGACCGGATTCGTGCGACGATCGGCTCAGGGGCCGTGGTCCTCGCCGCGCGCCGGAACGGACAACCGGCGTTCGTCGTCTCGATCACCAAAGACCTCGCTTCTTCGCTCGACGCGCACAGGCTCGTGAACGAGGTGGCCCCGGTCTTCGGTGGCAAGGGCGGCGGCCGGCCCGACAGCGCCACCGCAGGCGGCGGGGAGCCGGAAAAGCTGGCCGAGGCGATCGAAAAAGCACGGGATGCCGTGCGCCAGCGTTTGGATGGAGGACGTGACCACCGCTAACGGGCGCGACCAGCGCCCCACGGGGACGAAGGGCCCGCAGGTCGCGGGCGTGGAGCTCTCCGCCGGGATCGCGCGCGTCATCGTCGCGAGCCGCGAAGGCGCTCGCCTTCGTGTCACGGGCCGCGGCGAGGCGGGTCTCGCCGAGGGCGCCGTGACCGGCGGGCTGGTCGTCGACCGCGAGTCCGTCGCCGCCGCCCTGGCCACGGCGTTCGCCGCCGCCGAGCGCGGGCAGCGCGCGGAGCGTTCGCTGGTGGCGATCGACGGCGATGACGTGCGCACGTATCACCTCTCCACGTCGTTCGAGCGCGAGTCCTCCGGGGCTCCGGTGGCCGCTGGCGAGATCTCGCGCGCGACGCGAGAGGCGGCGACCGTGACGGCGAAGACGGCCACCACCAATGCCGAGGACGATCCCGCGCTGCGCGGCGTCCCGACCGCTCGCCTTCACGAAGACGTCGCCTCGCTGTCGCTCGACGGCCGCCACCTCGCGAGTCTCGTCGGTCAGCGCGGCGGGCTGGTGGAGGTCTGGAGCGATGTGAGCGTCGCGCCGCTCGTGCTCTCCGGCGCTGCGCTCGGCGCGCTGGAGGGCGCGCGCCATCGCGGCGGGGTGATCCCCGGCGCCTACGCGCTGGGTCGCTTGCTGGTGGAATCGGGCGTGCTGGATGCGGGCGTGCTGCGGCTGGGCGCGGATGTGACGGCGCTCGCCGTGCTACGGGAGGGCCGCGTCGTCGCGACACGTGCCTTCGGGCTCGGTCGCATCGCGATCGCATCGCGCCCGGATCGCCTCGAAGCGGACGCACGGGTCTGGGCCGACTGCGTCGTCGCCTCGCTTCACTCGCTGGACGGCCTGCCGCCGGCGCGCTGGCTGTTCGTCGGCGTGCCCGACTCGCTGCTGGCGCTGCCGCGCGCGCTCGGCGAGGCGGTCGGCGGCGTGCGTGGCGGGACCGTCGAGGTCACGCCGCTGTCGGTCGGCATCGCGAGCCGCGCGTACGCCGACGTCCCCTTGCGATCCGAGGATCTCGTTGCGGTCGGCGCCGCAGCGATCGCGTCGGGGATCTTCGCCACATGACCGTACCGGTGGCGGGCCGAACGATGATCGAGCTCGGCGCGCGCGCGAGCGTGCTCGAGGCGGTCGAGCGCATCAGCGCCGCGCCCGCGGCCGACGACGTGGTGCTCTCCATCTCGGCAGGTGCGCCGGCGGCGCGGAACGCGGTGTTCTTCGAGGTCGCCCGCCGCGCCGCGGCCACGCGCCGTCTTGCCATCGTCTCGCCGGACGCGCGCGCTCGCGCGCTCGCATCGTCGGTCCACCTGCCGGCATTCGCGAGCACGGCCGCGCTCGAGCGTCAGGAGCTGGATGCGACGGAGCCCCTCACGACCGCGCGCCGGGCCGCGCTCGCACGACCGGTGCGGATGAAGCGTGAGGCGGGCACCTCCCCCGTACACGTCCTCGGCATCCTGGCGAGCCTGCTCGCGGCGGCGCTGGTGCTCATGGTCGTGATCGGTCCGACGGCGACCGTCGTCGTCGCGCCGGTCTCGAAGGCGCTCGGCCCCATCGAGTTCAACCTTCGCGCCGGGCCCGACGGCGAGATCCCCGGTGCGCTCACGCTCGTCGCGAACGACCT
>JBKPCZ010000090.1:0-3510 GCA_046727665.1 Chloroflexota bacterium | reverse complement strand
GCCGTAGCACTTCGCGAGGACGTCTTTGCGCTTCGCGCTCACGTTCTCGCTCGCGATGATCTTTCCGCCGATGGCGGCCTGGATGCGCACATCGAACATCTGCTTGGGGATCAGGCCGCGCAGCTTCGAGACGAGGAGGCGACCGATGTGCTGGGCCTTCTCCCGATGGACGATGACCGAGAGCGCGTCGACGATGGTGCCGGCGACGAGGATGTCCAGGCGGGCCAGGTCCGCGGGACGGTATTCCGCGAACTCGTAGTCGAGGGAGGCGTAGCCCTGGGAGCGACTCTTCAGCTGGTCGTAGAAGTCCACGATGACCTCGGACAGCGGCATGTCGTAGGCGAGCATCGCGCGCGTCGGGTCGACGTAGCTCATGTTCAGGAGGGTGCCCCGCTTGCCCTGCGCGAGCTCCATGATCGGTCCGACGTACTTCGTCGGCGCGATGAGCGTCGTCTTCATCCACGGCTCGCGGATCTCGACGATCGTCCCGGGGTCCGGCAGCATCGCCGGGTTGTCGATCGCGACCTCGTCGCCCTTCTGCGTGATGACGCGGTACTCCACCGAGGGCGATGTCGCGATCAGATCGACGTCGTACTCGCGCTCGAGCCGCTCCTGGATGATCTCGAGGTGGAACAGACCGAGAAAACCGCACCGGAATCCGAAGCCGAGCGCCTGTGAGGTCTCGGGCTCATAGATGAGCGACGCGTCGTTGAGACGCAGCTTCTCGAGCGCGTCGCGCAGGCCGGGATAGTCCTCGGCGCGCTGCGGGTAGAAGCCGGCGAACACCATGGGCTTCGCCGGCCGGTACCCCGGCAGCGGCGCCGCGGCCGGACGCGCCTCGAGCGTGAGCGTGTCGCCGACGCGGCAATCGGCGACGGCCTTCAGGCCCGTCGCCGCGTAGCCGACCTCACCGGCGACCAGGCGCGCGACGGGACGCGGCTCGGGCGCGAACACGCCGAGCTCGAGCATCTCGCTCGCCTTCCCCGTCGCCATCGGAAGGATCCGGTCGTCGGCGGTCAGCAGGCCGTCGACGACGCGCACGTGCGCGACCACCCCTTTGTACGCGTCGTAGTGCGAGTCGAAGATGAGCGCGCGCAGCGGCGCGCTCGGATCACCCTGGGGTGGCGGCACGCGCTCGACGAGGGCGTGCAGCAGGTCGGCGACACCCTGACCGGTCTTGCCCGACGCGAGGAGGATCTCCTCGTCCTTGAAGCCCAACGTCGTGCGGAGGTCCTCGCGGACCACGTCGAGGTCGATGCTGGGGAGGTCGATCTTGTTGATGACCGGGATCACCTCGAGGCCCTGCTCGACCGCGAGATAGGCGTTCGCGAGGGTCTGCGCCTCGATGCCCTGCGACGCATCCACCAGCAGCAGAGCGCCCTCGCACGCGGCGAGCGACCGGCTCACCTCGTAGTTGAAGTCGACGTGGCCGGGCGTGTCGATGAGGTTGAGCTCGTAGATCTCGCCATCGCGCGCGGTCCAGGCCATGCGCACCGCGCGAGCCTTGATCGTGACGCCATGCTCGCGCTCGAGCTCCATCGAGTCGAGCAGCTGCTCGCGCATCTGGCGCAGCGCGACCGTGCCGGTGAGCTCGATCAGGCGGTCGGACAGCGTCGTCTTGCCGTGATCGACGTGCGCGATCACGCAGAAGTTACGGATGCGGGATTGCGGGTCGGACACGCGTCGAGGATAGGGTGCCTAGAAGGGTTCGATCACCGAGCGCCCGTACGCGACGGCGAATGCGAGGAGACCCAACACGAGGTTGAGCGCGATGTTGCGCCACTCGCGCCGGGTGACGTGGAACAGGATCGCGAGCAGCATCATCGCCACCAGCCCGCCGGCCGCCGCGACCGTCAGGGTCGGCAGCACGCCGGTGAGCGGCGGTAGGACGACGCCGATCGCGCCGAGGATCTCGAGGACGCCGAGGACGCGGACAAATGGTGTCGGCAGCGCGGCGACCCACGGGACGCGCTCGGCGGTCCGCTGCGGTCTCGAGACCAGGAGGAACCCGTGTCCGCCGAACGCGAGCGCGGTGAGCGCCTGCAGCACCCACAGAACGATGTTCACCTCACGCCTCCCCCGCGATGGTCAGCGACCGCCCGGCGGTCGCTGGCGAGGTCATACGGCGACGACCTCGGGTCCGACGCTCTCGACGAACTGGCTGTGATAGAGGTCGTAGTAGAAGCCGCGCCGCGCCAGGAGGTCTGCGTGGCTTCCCTGCTCGACGATGCGGCCGGCGTCCATGACGACGATCGTGTCGGCGTTGCGGATCGTCGAGAGGCGGTGCGCGATGACGAAGCTCGTGCGGCCGTGCCGCAGCCGCGCCATCGCCTGCTGGATGAGGACCTCGGTACGCGTGTCGACGTTGCTCGTCGCCTCGTCGAGGATGAGGATGCTCGGGTCCTTGAGGAACGCGCGCGCGATGGTGAGCAGCTGCTTCTGGCCGCTCGAAATGTTCGCGGCGTCCTCCTCGAGGATGGTGTCGTATCCGTCCGGCAGCGTGCGGATGAACTGATCGGCGTGCGCGGCGGTCGCGGCGGCGACGATCTCGTCCTGCGTCGCGCCCTCTTTGCCGTACGCGATGTTGTCGCGGATCGTCCCGGCGAAGAGCCAGGTGTCCTGAAGGACCATGCCGAACGCGCTCCGCACGACGTCGCGCGGCAGCTCACGCGTATCGGCGCCGTCAAGGCGGATCGCTCCGTCATCGACGTCGTAGAAACGCATGAGGAGGTTGACGATCGTCGTCTTGCCCGCGCCCGTGGGGCCGACGATGGCGACCGTCTGACCGCGCCGCACGTCAAGCGTGAAGTCCTCGATGAGCGGCTTGTCCGGGAGGTAGCGGAACGAGACGCGGTCGAACTCCACGTGCCCCGCCGGCGCGACGAGCGCCGTGCCCGGGACGCGGTCCGGCTCCTCCTCCGGCGCGGACAGGAACTCGAACACGCGCTCGGCCGAGGCCAGTCCGGACTGGAGCAGGTTCGCCTGCGCGGCGATCTGCGTGAGCGGCATCGTGAACTGGCGCGAGTACTGGATGAACGCCTGCACGTCGCCGAGCGTCATCGCGCCTGACGCGACGCGGTAGCCACCGATGACCGCGACGCCGACGTAGTTGAGGTTCGAGAGGAACTGCATCGCGGGCTGGATGATCCCCGAGAGGAACTGCGCCGCGAAGCTCGCCTCGTAGAGCGACTGGTTCTGCTGCTCGAACTGCTCGATCGCACCGCGCCGGCGTCCGAACACCTGCACGAGCTGGTGACCGGTGTGCATCTGCTCGACGTGCCCATTGAGCACGCCGGTGCGCGCCCACTGCGCCACGAACTGTCGCTGCGATCGCCCGGCGATTCCGACGGTCACGAGGAGCGAGAGCGGGATCGTCAACACCGAGAGCCCCGCGAGGAGCGGACTGATCCAGAACATCATCGCGAGCGTGCCGACGACGGTGAGGACCGACGTGAGCAGCTGGCTCATCCCCTGCTGGAGCGTCGTCGCGATGTTGTCGACGTCGTTCGT
>JBKPCZ010000089.1:0-6600 GCA_046727665.1 Chloroflexota bacterium | reverse complement strand
GGTCCGCTGTGGCGCGCTGCTCGTCCAAAAGCTTGTCGACATCAGCGTTGGAATACGACGAATCGTTGAAGGGACGCTTCGTATAGATGTGGTCGTACGTGTTCCCGTCGGGGTCGATGCGACCGCTCCAGCCAACGAAGGTGAGTCCCTTGAACGTGTGTGCGGACTGCAGCTCGAGGATCTTCGCGAACTCCAGCTGCTGGATGTCGGCCACGATGTCCGCCTTCTGCAGCTGATCCTTGATGAGCGTGGCGATGGTCAGCGTGGCCGGGTCTCCAGCCGATACGAGAAGCTCGAACTTGAGCGGGCCGCCGCCGACCTCCTGAACGAGCTTCTTGGCAGCTTCCGGGTCCGCCTTCTCGAACGGTTTGAAGCTCGGGTCAAAGGCAAAGTGCGAAGGAGCGATCGTCCCGTAGCCGACGGCACCGAGATTGAAATAGCCCTTGTCCAGAAGCTGCGCGCGATCGATGGCCATCGACACAGCCTTCACGTATCGCTTCTCGTTGAAAACGTAACCAGGTGCCCGGTTGGGGATCAGGCTGCGGAACGACAGCGCCGGCCGCTCCTGATACGTAAGCGAGCTCTCTGTACGTGCGGTCGGCACGTCCTTTCCGGCGATGTTGTTCGCGACCTGCGCGTCACCGGTGCGTAGGTTCGTGAATCGCGTGTCGCTGTTGGTGAAGGGCTTGACCGTGATCTTGTCGAGGTACGGCAGCTTGTTGCCGTCCTTGTCCTTGCCCCACCAGCTCGCGTTCTTCTCCAAGGTCATGTGGTCATCCTTGATCGCCTCGGTGAGCATGAAGGGACCGCTCCCGGCTTTGAACGCCTTCCGGGTGAAGTCGTCCGGATTACCGACCGCCTCGAAGGCTTTGCGGGACACCATCATCCCGGCACGATCGACGAGGTTCGCGACGAGCGGCGAGAACGCGGTCTTGAGGTTGAATTTCACAGTCGTCGGACTCGCGACTTCGACGGTGTCCACCGACGCGAGCTCACCGGCACGCTGCGACCCGGCGGTCTTGATGTATCGCTCGATGTTCCACTTGACGCTGTCGGCGTCGAACTTCGTCCCGTCGTGGTAGGTGACGTCGTCACGCAGCGTGAACGTCACCGTCTTGCCGTCGGTCGAGGTGTCCCACTTCGTCGCAAGCCACGGAACGATCTTTCCGGTCTCGTCGATGCGCACGAGCGAGTCGTAGATCTGGTAGTGGATGTTGCGATCAACGAACGCTCGCGACTTGAGCGGATCGAAATCGATCACGTCATTCTCGAGAACGAAGGTGACTGTTCCGCCGTAGGTGGGTTTGGCCGCGGCGGATGGTGCTGGGGACGCGCCACCTCCGGTCGTGCTGGGCGCCGTACCCGCACAAGCCCCGGTCACGAGGGCAAGGACCGTCAGGATCGCCAGTACCCGTGTCATGCACACCCTCCCGAAAGCCTTTGAGTGAGGCACGGCCGCGGCCGGCGAGGCCGGGCGCGGCCGACGAGCTTGGTCGTCGTGGAGGATACGTCGGACCGGTAGGACCAGTTCAGCGTTGCGGCACGCGAAAGCGCAGATCGGGACAAGAAGACGGGGCGGCCCGCGCCGCCCCGTCACGCAGTGCCGGTCCCCTAGGAGCGGTCTTGGACTCGCTCAGTCGTGCGGACGGTGTGCACTTCGTCCTCCTCGACGCGCTCGCCGCCCTTTCGGCCGAAGGCCGGCAGGATGCGCCGCGGACGATCGGTCACGACCTCACGCCGCTCGGTCGTTCGTGCCACGGTCGGTGGGGCCATACGCATCGCGGGGGCGGGCCGCACCGGCGCGGCGACGACCTGCGACGGTGCGAGCAGGCCACCAAGCCAGCCGCCGAAGATCGCCGCGAGGAAACCGAGGATCGCGCCGAAGGTCAGCGCGTCACCGAACGCGTACAGGTTGAGATCGCGAACGCCCGGGATGATGTCGGCGGCCGACTTGATGCCCGAAGCCGCGAACATCCCGTTGTCGGCGGCCACGCCGAGGAGCATCAGCACGAGAAGGACGAACAGCGTGAAGAACGCGGTCATCATCCCGTGCCAGCTGGTGCGATAGCCCGCCATGCGCCCGGCCACGTAACCGCCCACGATGTATGAGAGGAATAGACCGAGAACGACCGGGACCGCGATCGCGATGTCGCCGGTCGCCGGGGTACCCGGAACGACGAGAAGACCGGCGTCGTTGGGCGCGGAGATCACCGATGCGCCGATGGTGGCGAGCCAACCGCCGAGGACCGCTCCCCACGCGGTGCCGGCCGGCCGCGCCACCACATTCGTACTCGCCACCACAAGACCTCCTTTGAAAGCGTCGGGAAGGGCGCGCGTTCGCCCGCCCTTCCGGACGCTTCAAGAGGCTTGCAAATACCGGGCCGGAAGGCCTCGGTACGGCCTGCTAGGCGAGCGCCGCCTTCGCCCCGGCCCCGCGGGCGAGCCTTTCAGCGAGATCGGTGCGCTCCCAGGGGAGGTCCAGGTCGGGCCGGCCGAAGTGGCCGTACGCGGCGGTCTGCCGGTAGATCGGCCGCCGCAGCTGGAAGCGCTCGATGATCGCGCCCGGCCGGAAGTCGAAGTGCTCGGCGATCAGCTTCTTGATCGTCTCGTCCGCGACCGTCCCGGTGCCGAACGTCTCCACGTTGAGCGAGATCGGATGCGCGCCTCCGATGACATACGCGAGCTGGACCTCGAAGCGATCGGCGAGTCCGGCCTGCACCACGTTCTTCGCGACGTAGCGCGCGGCGTACGCGGCCGAGCGGTCGACCTTCGTCGGGTCCTTGCCACTGAAGGCGCCGCCGCCGTGACGCGCGTAGCCGCCATAGGTGTCGACGATGATCTTTCGTCCGGTGAGTCCCGCGTCGCCCATCGGGCCGCCGATGGTGAACGCGCCGGTGCCGTTCACGAGGTAGATCGTCTTCTCGTCCAGCCAGCGCTCGGGGATCGCCGCCTTGACGACGACGTCACGGATCTCCGCTTCGATGCGATCGTGCGGGATGCCGGGATCGTGCTGCGCTGCAACGACGACGGTATGCACGCGCTGCGGGACGCCGCGCGAGTACTCGACCGTGACCTGGCTCTTGCCGTCGGGCCGCAGCCACGCGAGACGCTTGGATTTGCGCGACGCCGCCAGCTCCTTCGCGACGGCGTGCGCGAGGGTGATCGGCAGCGGCATGAGCTCGTCCGTCTCGCGCACCGCGAAGCCGAACATCATCCCCTGGTCCCCGGCGCCGAGCTCGTGCGGATCCGTCCCCGCACGGGACTCCAGCGATTCGTTCACGCCCTGCGCGATCTCGCGCGACTGCTCCTTGATCGCCGTGAGCACGCCGCAGCTCTGGTAGTCGAATCCGTAGTCGGCGTTGGTGTAGCCGATGTCCTTCACGATGCCGCGAACGAGGCCGGGCACGTCGACCCACGCCGTGGTGGTGATCTCGCCACACACCAGGATCGTCCCGGTGGTCGTCGCGGTCTCGCAGGCCACGCGCGCGTTCGGGTCCTGGCGCAGGCACTCGTCGAGCATCCCGTCCGAGATCTGATCGCAGAGCTTGTCCGGGTGACCCTCGGTCACCGACTCGCTGGTGAAGAGCGTCCGGTCAGCCGTCATGAACGAGCTCGCCACTCTCACGTACCCGCCTTCCACGACTTCGCGTAGATCGCCTGCTCGTCGGTCATCGTATCGATGCGCATCCCCATCGCCTCGAGCTTGGTGCGCGAGATCTCCTCGTCGAGCTCGCGCGGCACAGGGTAGACCTGCGGAGCGAGCGTCCCCGCGTTCTTGATCAGGTACTCGATCGCGAGCGCCTGGTTCGCGAAGGACATGTCCATTACCGCCGCGGGATTCGCTTCCGCGGCGACATGGTTCACCAGCCGGCCTTCGCCCAGCACGAAGATCTTCCGCTCGCCGAGGTCGTACTCCTCGACAAATCGGCGGACCTCCCGCTTCGCGCGTGCCAGCTTCTCGAGCGCGCCGAGCTCGATCTCGTCGTTGAAGTGTCCGGCATTCGCGAGGATCGCGCCGTCCTTCATCGTCGGGAAGTGCTTCGCCGCGATGACGTTCACGTTGCCGGTGCAGGTGATGAAGAGATCGCCACGCCGGGCCGCCTCCGCGATGGGCATGACCTGGTAGCCGTCCATCGCGGCCTCAAGCCCGCGCAGCGGGTCGACCTCGACGATGACGACGATCGCCCCCATCCCGCGGAAGCGCGACGCGACGCCGCGCCCGACCCACCCGTAGCCGGCGACGACGACGGTCTTGCCGGCGAGCAGGATGTTCGTCGCGCGCAGGATGCCATCCACCGCCGACTGCCCCGTGCCGTACTGGTTGTCGAACATGTGCTTGGTGTGCGCCTCATTCACCGCGACGATCGGATAGGCGAGGACGCCCTCGGCCGCCATGGCGCGCAGCCGGATGACGCCGGTCGTGGTCTCCTCGGTGCCACCTTTCACGCCGGCCAGGAGCTCCTTGCGTTCGGTGTGCAGCAGCGTGACGACGTCAGCTCCGTCGTCCATGGTGATCTGCGGCTTCGTCTCGAGCACCGCGTTGATATGCCGGTAGTAGGTGTCGCGGTCCTCGCCCTTGCGTGCGAAGACGGCGATCCCCTCGTTCGCGACGAGAGCCGCGGCCGCGTCGTCCTGCGTCGACAGCGGGTTCGAGGCGCAGAGCGCGACGCTGGCACCGGCATCACGCAGCGCGATGGCGAGGTTCGCGGTCTCGGTGGTCACGTGAAGGCACGCGGCGATGCGCAGACCCGCGAACGGGCGCTCCTTCGCGAGCCGCGCGCGGATGCCGGCGAGCACCGGCATCTCGCGGCCGGCCCACTCGGTGCGGCGCGCTCCGACGTCCGCGAGGCCGAGGTCGGCCACGTCATGGCGTGGCGCGGTCGTGGTGGTCATCTCATCCTCCCCAGGATCCGATCCCAGGCCGAGCGGCGCACCGCCGGGCCTTCGATGAACGGTCCGTGCACGTGGTAGCCGAGACGGTCGTAGACGGCGATGGCCGGGGCGTTGTCCTGCCGCACGTTGAGCACGACGTCCCGGTGCTGTTCGAGCGCGGCCTCGGTCACAGCGGACGTCACCGACGTCGCCATGCCGCGGTCGCGATACGCGATGCGCGTGAGGACATTGCCGACCGCGGCGATGTTCGAGAGGCGGGAGCGCACATGCGTGCCGGCGGCGGATACGAGCGTCGTGCCGACGTAGACGCCGAAGTAGATCTCGCGGGCGAGGCGCGCTTCGGTGAAGTACGTCCGCGACGCGTGGCCGTAGAGGTCGATGACGTCCTCGAGATTGTCGGGCCCGAGTCGCGTGACGCCGTGCGTGACGCGCGGACGGAATGTGGCGACCGACACGGCCATGCGGTGCATCTTCTCGACGCGCTCGAACCGATAGACGCTCTCGACGGCGAGCCGCCCCGGCGGCGGTGTCGCCACCACGATCCGCGGCTCGCGGACCCCGTCGCGGAAGATCGTGACCAGCGCCTCGCTTTCGCCGCTCGCGAAACACGGGCGGAACGGCAGCGCCTCGACCACGAGCGCGCAGGCGACGACCGCGTCGCCACGCGTCGCCGTCCACCAGCGCGCTTTCTCGATCTCGGCTGCGTCGATGTCGGCGAGCGCGTACGCGGCCATGAGGCGGTCGCGCTGGAAGAACGCGCGGGCGCGCTCGGCCGAGGGCTGATCTTCGAGGCGGATCTCGGGCAGCAGCGGGGCCGCGGTCATCGGTCCTCCTTCTTAATGGAAAGGACCAAGCGGGCCTCCGCCGGTCGCCGAGCGTGATCGGAGTGTAACGCGCTCGTACCCGCCAGAGCGCCCAGCGCGGCGCAGCGCGCCACGGTGACCGGCGCGGTCAGCGCGCGCAGCCTGCTGAGCGGCCGGGGCGCCAGCCAGGCGATGAGCACGGCCATGAGCGGGCCGCCGGTCGCGCGATCCAGGAAGACCTCGCCGCGCGAAAGGCTCCGCGGGTCCCGGACCGAGACCGTGGCGTAGCGCGCTACCGGCGCGACGAGCGCGAGGACCGGCGCGCCGGACCGCACGGCCGCGATCGCCGTCCCGAGCGTCAGCAGCGAGTCCGCCTCGAGATCGAAGCGCGCACCGTAGCTCGCGTCGCCGCCGCGTCGCGCGAGTGACCCGTCGATCCAGTCCGTGGCGACAGCGAACGCAAGAAGCGCGAAGCTCGGCCGTGCGATCAGCACGAGACCCGCGATCGCGCGTGCGGCGGTGAGCGCGTTCGCGGCGAGCCGGTAGTGGATCAGTGCCACCGCTCCCGCAGCTCACGGAGGGCATGAGCAGCTCGCGCGAGCGGGGGGCGATGGGCGAACAGGATCGTGTCCACGGCGAGGGCCTCGAGCTTCGCAACGGACTCGCGGGCCGTCCGCAGGTCCTCGCTCCAGTAGGCATTCGGCGGCCGGAGCGACCCGCGGTCATCGCGCCAGAGCGCGTCGCCACAGAAGAGCAACCCGTCGCGCGCCGCGAAGAGGCACACGCTCCCCGGGGTGTGGCCGGGCACGTGGATCACGCGCAGGCCGCCGAGCACCGCCAACATGTCCCCGTCCGCCAGATCGGTGGTCGCCGGAAGCCGGCTGATTCGCCGCGCCAGCGTGCC
>JBKPCZ010000088.1:0-3214 GCA_046727665.1 Chloroflexota bacterium | reverse complement strand
TATGCCGAGCCGCTGATCTATCGCGAGCCGCGCATGGAGCCCTACCCGATCAGCAAGTGGAAGAAGGTGGTCGCGTGGGGAAACATCACGGGCACGGTCAAGTTCAACGGCGCCGCCGTGACCGGCGCGAACGTGCGCGTGTACGAGGGCAAGAGCGCGATCACCGATGGCAACGGCAAGTACACGCTGAGCAAGGTCCCGCTCGGTGGCTACAACATCGTCGCGTGGAAGGTGATCGACGGCAAGTACTGCTCGATCAACAAAACGATCAACCTCAACGCCGAGAACATGACGGTCAATCTCGATCTGCAGCCGCCTGCTGAGGACTTCCGCCTGGCGACCGTGTTCTTCGACTTCTGGGGCGAGGACTACGAAACCTTCGGGGACAACGAGTATACCGATCCGGGTGCGGAGCTGGTCCAGCTCGAGCTGGGCCCCGATCGCCTGATCAACTCCTTCACGCGCGAGTACAAGTGGGGCGGCGAGCTGCGCTGCGAGTACACGTTCACGCTCAAGCTCCTCGTCGGCAACGTGATCGACGCGCAGATCGACTGCAAGCTGTACGAAGGCACCACCGAAGGGACCGACGATCTCGACGGGTGGGGCTCGCTGTCGTTCCAGGTGCCGATGAACGAGACCAGGGCCGGCACCCTGCGCGTGTGGAACACCGAGGAAGACGAGGGTGAGGATCAGGGCATCCTGACCGTCTCCGTCAAGAACGAGCAGAACAACAACTGATCGCCCGCCGCAGCTTGCCCCAAGCCGACAGGGAGAGGTCCGATACCTCGTCCAGGAACAGCGTGCCGTTGTCGGCATGCTCGAACTTGCCCCGCCGCCCTCGGACGACGGTTGGCGGCGGGCTCCTCTGGCATGCCCCAGCTGCTCTTGCGCGATTGTTCACCGGCACGCGGAGACCCTGAAGCTGTTGTCCAGACCTTCGTAGGCATTGAGCGGCGAGCGCGGTGTAAGAGCGCTTCGGATATCCTTGTCGAACCGAGGCCGAACGTACCGACACCGAGTGAGGTGGCCATGACCCTCCGATTCCGGCTTGCGTCGAGCGTCCTGTTGCCTGCCCTTTGCCTGCTCGCCTCCGATCGAGGCGTTTCTTTCGCCCGATCTCACGGCGTCACATCGACGCAGGAACAGGTTCCAGGTCAGCCCGCACCCTCGGTGCGCCCGCGGATGCGGGAGCACTTCACGCGGGGCGCTGCAATCCGTGACGCCGTCATCCGGGCCGACCTCGAGGGGGTTCGCGCTCCGGCAAAGTGGCTCGCCGAGCACCCGCAAGAGGATCTGCCGCTGTCGGCGCAGCCGCACATCGGCGAAATGCAGCGGCTCGCGGCCGAAGTGGCGGCGGCATCGGACCTGTCGCAGGCGGCGCTCGGCCTGGCGCGGCTTGCCGCGGCGTGCGGCTCCTGCCACACCGCGGTCGAAGCGACGCCGACGTTGATGGCCGCGCTGCCGCGGGGCGAGGACACTACACTCACCGGCCGCATGCGGAAGCACTATCGCGCGGCGGATCTGCTCTATCGAGGGTTGGTCGTGCCCTCCACGCACTCATGGGACCTCGGGGCCGAGGCGCTCAGCGGGGATCCCGCCACACTCGATTTGAAGCGCGGCGCCACACCTCACCCCGAAATCGAGGCCTTGGCGCAGCGGCTGCACGACCTGGCCGAGCAAGCGCGCAAGGCAGAGGATCCCAAGTCGCGCTCGGAAATCTACGGCCAAATGCTCCAGACCTGCTCCGAATGTCACAAGCGTCAGGACGTGGAGATCGAGGAGGGGGCGCCGCGCGACTGATCACGCCGCCTGCTTGCGCACTGAGCAGGTTCGACCGTTCTGGTCTTCGCGGTCCGCCGACGTGCATCCGGCATCGCCCGTTGCGCATGGCTGGCCCCTGGTGACACGCCGCCGTCAGTGATCGGCAGGGGTGGGCGCAGAGTCGCCCCGGCGCCGAAGCCAAAGCCTCGCGCCACCTAGCCCGGGGCGTCCGCCGCATCTTGGAAGATCACCCGCACAGGGCGCTTCCTACCGAGGCTTGTTCCACAGCAGTTCAATCGTCACGCCCCCGTGCTTGTCGGCATCGAGGTATGCGAAGCGGCCCTCATGGCCATCCACATTCCAGCCGCCGCTCATGGTGACGCCAAGGCCGCGTGAGTGCAGCGTTGCGATTGCCGCGTCCATGTCGGTGACGTTGAACGCCAGGTGGTGAAGGCCTTCGCCGTGCTGATGCAGATATTCTTCGTACACGTTGGGCCCGATCATCGACTGGATCCACTCGAACACCACGTCGCCCTTGCGGCCCCACCCGAGCAGCATTTCGAAAGTGCCGGGACTGCCGCGATAAATGCGATTCAGCGAGACGTTGCGCTCGATCGCCAGCGCGCCGAGGCCGATCCGCTCATAGAACGCACTCACCTTGTGGACATCGCGGACGACGAACGCGTATTGCGTGATGCGTGTGAAGAGATCATCGTTCGCGGATGCCGTTACCGGATTGCGGGCCACATTGGGATCGTATTCGAGCGCGATGGTCATACCGCCGCCCTCCAACGCGGTGTCGAGGTCCGCGAACCGTCCTGTGCCTGCGCTGCTCGTCCAGGTGCCGCTCTGGAGCACGCCGACGCCGAGCGCCTGGTACCGCGCGAGCTCCTCCGTCATCCGCGCGTCTGTCGGCAGCGAGAACGCGACGTGTTGCACGCCCTCGCCGTGCCGGGCGAGAAAGTCGGCGTACGCCGTACCCTCGTTCAGCGGCTGGATCCACTCGATCGTCCCATTGTTGAAGCGCGCGAACACTTTCTTCACGTGCGCGGTGACGGTCTTGCCCCGATAGCCCACGCCCGGGAACTCCTGCACCCCTTCGCCGCGGATGTCCGTGACGCCGAGGGCGCGCCACGCGGCCGCTGTAGCGTCGACGTCCCGCACGACCCATCCGAGATGCGACACGTGCGTGTAGGTAGTCGGATCGCGCGCGCCGCTCTCCAACGACGTCTGACGGCCGGCGACGCGAGTGTGGATGGACGAGCCGTAGTTAAGGAGCGTCAGCGAAGTGCAGGCTGACAATACCAGGATGGTCAGGCGGGACATGAGTGCGACCGGGAAGACATTGTGCGCGCGGTCCTAGCCCGAATCAATCCTTCTTCCTGGAGTCTTCAGGCAAGGGCGGTTGTCAACACAAACGGGTCATTGAGGCCGTAATCCGAGGGGACCCATG
>JBKPCZ010000087.1:0-3680 GCA_046727665.1 Chloroflexota bacterium | reverse complement strand
CCGATGGTGACCTCGCCCTCGAGATGCGTGTGCCGGATCGCCATGATGAATTTGTTCACGTCGAGGTCGTCGGTGATGACCTCTTCCTGGCAGGGCGCCTCGTCCTGCGAGATCACCTCGTTCGCGATCGGGTGCGTCAGCGAATACGCGAGCTTGCGCGTGCGGTCAGTGGCGTTCCCGTAGCCGAACATCCGGTCGACGATGTCCATGTTCGCGAAGAGGTTCGTGACCGCCCGCGCGTGCGGGTAGCCCTTCACGTTGTTGAACAGGATCGGATAGCTGCCATCGAAGTGCTTCTGGATGCCGGTGAGCTGTAGGTCGCCGTCGACCTCGACGTCGGTCTCCATGAGCAGGCCCTCGCGACGCAGCCATTCGATCGTCGCCGGCAGCGACCGGAGTGCCTCCTTGGGGGCCGGCGGACCTTTCACATCGCGGAGGTCCACCCGAGCGCGCTTCAGATCGGAGGGCGCTGTCGCAGCCATGTCCTGCCTCCCGGAGAAATCGCCGGTCGCGGCGAAATGGTATGACCATTGCGCACGCCGCGCGGCCCGTGGGCCGGTCAAATGGTACTACCATTCGCGGAGCATGAGGCGCCCGGCGAAGCTCGTCGCGACCGGCGTCGTGGTCGAGTACTGGCTCGCGCGCTCAGAGACGGTCTTCACCGCCGTCGAGCGCGTCGACCTCGAGGTCGGCGACGGCGAATTCGTGGCCATCGTCGGGCCATCGGGCTGCGGCAAGACGACGTTCCTCAATGCCGTCGACGGCCTGATCCCGATCGCGGACGGCTCCCTCACGATCGACAGGCGAGAGATCACAGCCCCGGGCCACGACCGCGCGATGGTGTTCCAGCAGCCCGGCCTGCTGCCCTGGCGCACGGTCCTCGGGAACGTGATGTTCGGCGTTGAGGCGCAGGGGCTGATGAGCAAGAGCGAGGCGCTGAGGCGCGCGAAGCAGCAGATCGAGCTGGTCGGCCTGACAGGCTTCGAGGACGCGTATCCATCCGAGCTGTCTGGCGGCATGCAGCAGCGGGTGAACCTCGCGCGCGCGCTGCTCACCGACCCCGAGATGCTGCTCCTCGATGAACCATTCGCGGCGCTGGACGCTCAGACCAGAGAGATGATGCAGCTCGAGCTCCTGAAGATCTGGAACCGCGACCGCAAGACGGCGCTCTTCATCACGCACGACATCAAGGAGGCGATCTATCTGGCCGACCGCGTGATCGTGTTCACGAAGCGTCCCGGACGCGTCAAGGACTCGATCGACATCGACATCCCGAGGCCGCGCGGTCTGCGGGTGAAACGTGACCCGAAGTTCGTCGCTTACGAGGACCGGATCTGGGAGAGCATCCAGGAGGAGCTCGCGGTGAAGCCGGAGCGGCTCCTGGCCGGGATGCCCGCATGAGTATCAAAGAGGTCGACCGCACCCTCCCCACCACGCGCGGGGAGAGGACGGGCCTTCGCGAGCGGCGATCGGTCGTGCAGCCGAAGCGTTGGAAGCGGTACGAAGCGACGATCATCGGGACGGTCAGCGTCGTCGGCGTCCTCGGCGCCTGGCAGCTCGTCGCGAACGCCAAGCTCGTACCGATCTTCCTGCCCGGTCCGGTGACCATCTCCGAGGCGCTGGTGAAGCTGTTCACCGATCCACGCAGCGAGATCTGGATCGATCTCGCGACGAGCGGACAGGAGGTCGCGCTGGGATACGGCGGCGCGATCGTCGTCGGAGTGATCATCGGCATCCTCATGGGGTGGTACACGCGGTTCCAGTACGCGCTGGATCCGTGGGTGAGCTTCTTCTACAGCACGCCGCGCATCGTGCTGATCCCGCTCTTCATCGTCTGGCTGGGCATCGACTGGCCGTCGAAGGTCGCGGTCATCTTCCTGGGCGCGCTCTTCCCGATCATCATCAACACGATGGCCGGCGTCCGGAACACGGAGGCGGCGCTGCTGCGGGTCGCGCGTTCCTTCGGCGCCTCGGACGCCCTGATCTTCCGGCGTGTGGTGCTGCCCGGCGCGGTGCCGTTCATCCTCACCGGCTTCCGGCTGGGCGTCGGACACGCCCTCACCGGCGTGATCGTCGCCGAGTACATCGCGGCCCGTCACGGTATCGGCAAGTACATCGCCGATACGAGCGTGACGCTCCAGATGCCGAAGATGTTCGCCGGGGTCATCTTCATCGCGGGGACCGGCGTACTCCTGACGTGGGCGCTCCAACGTATCGAGAACAGGTTCCAGAGCTGGCGACCACAGATCAAGAGCTAGAAATCGGAGGGGCAGAGATGCGACTACGGCTCACAGTCTTAGCGACGGTCATGGCACTCCTTGCCGCAGCATGCGGCGGCACGCAACCGGCGGCGTCGTCCGCGCCGACCATCGCGGCGACACAGCCGGCTTCGGCGTCGGGGACGCCGATGCCGTGCTGCAAGAAGGTGATCGCGGCCTACAGCAACATCAGCGCCGACGACTGGGTCATGTGGTACGCCTTCGAGAAGGGCATCTTCAAGGAACGTGGCCTCGAGGTCGACATGCAGTCGATCAGCGGCGGCGCGCAGACCAGCGCGGCGCTGCTCGCCAACCAGATAGGGATCGGCCAGTTCGGTGGCTCGGAGGCACTGAGCGGCGTGGCCGCGGGCGCCGATCTCGTCGTCGTGGGCAACATGGCACCGGTCTACCCGTACCTGCTCTACGCGCAGAAGCAGTACAAGACGCTCAACGACCTCAAAGGCAAGAAGATCGGCATCTCGAACAAGGGCGGCTCGAGCGACATCGCGACGCGCGCGGCGCTGAAGGCGGCCGGATTCGACCCGGACAAGGACTTCCAGATCGTCGCCGTCGGCTCGCACGCCAACCGCACGGCCGCGCTCCTCAATGGCTCGATCGACGCGGGCGTCGACGACCCGCCGGAGGACCAGGAGCTCGTGAAGGCTGGACTGAACGTGGTCGTCGACCTCGCGGCGCAGAAGCTGCCCGCGGCGAACACCGGGATCATCGTGCAGCGAGCCTTCCTCACCGCCAACAAGGACATCATCCAGGCGTACGTCGACGCGACCGTCATCGCTCGCAACAAGATGAAGACGGACAAGGACGGCGCGGTCGCCGTTCTCAAGAAGTACTTCAAGAGCGACGACAACGAGTCGATGACGCACGCGTACAACTTCTTCATCTCCGGCAACTCGCCGGTGACACCGATCTACCCGTTCCCGGCGACGGAGCAGTTCAAGGACGCGGTCGCGATCCTTGGAGTTGACAACGACAAGATCAAGACCGTCGACCTGACCAAGTTGATCGACACGTCGTTCGTGAAGAGCGCACAGGATCGCAAGCTCGGCGACTAGTACGTCGCCGGCGGACAACGAGACGGAGGAGGGCCGTCGCCCTCCTCCGTCCGCCGCACCGATCCCTAGAAAGGCCAGGCCATTGAGCGACACCGACGGCAGCGCGCCGAAGTTCCTCGTCGAGCCGTACCGCGAGTGGGTGAAGGACGAGGGCATTCCCGTGTACGAGGACTTCGGCTTCGACCTGCTCGCGCTCGACCTTGGACCATGGGCGCGCATGGATGCGCGCGGCGCGTACGCGCACGCCCATGGCCGTGGCGACTTCCTCAACATGTACGTGTGCGAGATCGCGCCGGGCGGCCACACCGCGCCGCAGCAGCACCTCTTCGAGGAGGTCATCTACGTGCTC
>JBKPCZ010000086.1:0-8878 GCA_046727665.1 Chloroflexota bacterium | reverse complement strand
GATCCGCTCGATGCGGCAAAGCCCGCGAGGTCGAGCGCGACGATGAGCGACTCGCCCTGGGTTCCCGGGAAGCAGAACGAAGCGTTGTTCGGTAGCCGCTCCGTCCGGTGGCCGGTCAGCACGGCATCGGGCACGCGCGCGAGCACTCCGTCGATGATCCGGTCGCGCAGCCGCGACTGGCGCGCCGACTCGGTGGCGCGACGCTCGGCCGCGAGGCGCAGCGCGACGCCCATGCCGACGACGCCGGCGACATTCTCGGTCCCGGTCCGACGGCCCTTCTCCTGCCCACCGCCGGTCTGCATCGTCGCGAGACGCGTGCCGCGCCTCACGTACAGCGCGCCGACACCCTTGGGACCGTAGAACTTGTGGGCGTTCACGGAGACGAGGTCCACCGGGATACGGCGCACGTCGAAGTCCACGGCGCCGACGGACTGGACCGCGTCGCTGTGGAGCTTCACGCCGCGGTCGCGGCACAGCTCGCCGATCTCGGCGATCGGCTGGATGGTGCCGATCTCGTTGTTGGCGTGCATGACCGACACCAAGGTCGTCTTCGGCTCGAGCGCCGCGGCTATGGCCGCCGGATCGACACGGCCGTCGCGGTCAACGGCGACCACCGTGAGACGCGCCCGGCCATGAGATTCGAGGTCCCGAGCCGTATCGAGGACCGCGTGGTGCTCGATCGCGGTGGTGACCATGTGGTCGCCCAGACCGCGGCGGGCCTGCATCACGCCGCGGAGCGCGAGGTTGTCCGCCTCCGTGCCGCCGCTGGTGAAGACGACCTCGGTCGGCTCCGCTCCGAGCGACGCGGCGACCTCCTCGCGCGCGCCGTCGACGAGCGTGCGCGCGGCACGGCCCTCCGCGTAGATGCTCGACGGGTTGCCGTGCGTCTCGTGAAGGACGCGCGCCATCGCCTCGGCGACCTCGGGGTCGACGGGCGTCGTCGCGGCATGATCGAGATAGACGCGCTTCACGTGTGTAAGTCTAGGCGTGTGTGGCCCTTCTTCGGCGCGATCGCGCTGTTCGTGATGCTCGTCCTTCTCTGGCTCGGCGAGCGCCTGGCCGACAGCGATCGGAAGCGGTCGAGTTCATCGAAGCGGCAGCTGCCGCCCGGCTCGCGGCGGTCATGACCGAGCGCGAAACATGAGCGAGCTGGAGATCAGCCTGCGCGCGGCGCGCCGGCTCGTCATCGACGCGCAGCTTCTGGGCGCCGCGCGACAGAGCCCCGATCGCAGCGGGATCCTCGCCAGCGTCGAGCGGCTGCTCTGGCTCCAGCTCGATCCCACGAGTGTCGTCGCGCGCAGCCATCTGCTGGTGCTGTGGAGCCGCCTCGGCCGGTACGATCCTGCCGACGTCGCGCGTCTCATCTACAAGGACCAGCGGCTCTTCGAATGGCGTGCGTTCGTGTATCCGACGCGTCACCTCCCTTTCTATCGCCTCGCGATGCGGAGCACGTCCACGAAGTACACGAACTACCGACGCCGCGCGAGATGGATCCGCGCGAATCCCGCCCTGCGACGACAGGTCCTTTCGCGGCTGCGACGCGAAGGACCGCTCGCGACCAGCGCGTTCGATGGGCGCGAGGCGGTGTCATGGCATTCGACCGGCTGGACCAACGACCGCAACGCGAGCCAGATGCTGGAGTTCCTGTCCGCCGCGGGGCATGTCCTCGTCGCGGGCCGCGCCGGTCAGGAGCGGCTCTGGGACCTCATCGAACGGTGCGTGCCGGCCAAGGCACTGGTGTCCTCTGCGACACCGACGAGGCTCATCCAGGACGCGGCGGTGCGCTCGCTGCGTGCGCTCGGCGTCGCGACGACGAAGCAGATCGCCGAGATGCTGCCGGGCGCGCTGCGCGACGGCGTGCTCAAGGCGATCGCGTCGCTCGTGCGGGCGGGCCTGTTCATCCCGGTGCGTGTCGCGTCGGCGGACGGCACGCTCAAGGGCCAGTGGTACGTGCGCGCGGAGGACGTCGAGCGCATCCCTTCGCTCGAGCGAAACTGGAGCGGACGCACCACTCTCCTCTCCCCATTCGACACGCTCATCCGCGACCGTGCTCGGGCAGAGGCGCTCTTCGGCATGCGCTACCGCATCGAGATCTACGTCCCGCCGGCGAAACGCCAGTACGGATACTTCGCGATGCCCGTCCTGCACGAAGACGAGCTCATCGGTCGTGTCGATCCGCGCGTCGATCGCGAGCGCGAGGCGCTCATCGTGAATGCGGTCCACCTCGAACCCGGCACGAAGCGCGATCGCTCGACCGGGCGAGCGGTCGCGGACGCGCTCGACGAGCTCGCGGACTTCACCGGCGTGTCGCGCGTGGCGATGCCCGCCGGGGCTGGCCTGCCTGGCCTGCGTTAGCGTCGACGCTATGCGGGCGCTGCTCATCGGTGCACTGCTTTTCGGAGCGTGCGAGCCGTCGCCGATGGCGGCGACACCGACGCCATCATCACCCGTCAGCGCGTCGTTTGGCGGAACGCCGACCTCGGTGGCAACGCAGTCGCCTGTCCCGACATCGACCTTCGCCGACGGAGCTTCCGTGCCATGGCCGGTGGTGCTCTACGAGGGTGAGGGCTTCATCGTGCGTCAGCGCACGGAGTCGGCGACAAAGGAGGTCGCTCGACCGTGTGGGCCCATCTCCCGACTCGAGGCTCGGCCGGCTGGCCTGCTCGCGTGGTGCCAGACCGCATCGTCGGATTTCGCCGAGCTCCGCCTCATCTCGATCCCTGATGGGCGTGTGACCGTTCTCGCCTCGGGCACTCGCGCGTCGTGGCCAGCCGACGTCTCGCCTGATGGGCGATCTGTCGCCGCGTTCCGTGCGGCAGAGTGCGTCCCGGGCCCGCCGGTCTGCCAGACCCGCGCGGTCCTCATCGACGTTGCGAGCAAAACGGAGCGCGAGATCCTGCCGAGCGGTTATCCACTCGGCGCAACGCTCGAGTGGAACGCGCTCGGCCTCACGCTGTTCCAGCCCGAATGCGCTGAGGCGGGCTGCGCGGGGCCGGGCGAGAGGAGCGGGACGTTTGTGTGGGACGGCTCCGCGTTCAAGAAGTGGAGCGACCTACGTTTTGTAGCGAGATCCGGCGAGTGGACCCTGCTCGAACAGTTGCACGCCTTATATGTTGGGCCGCGCACCGTGATCGTGCGCGGACCGCAGGGCGAGAAGACCCTATCCGCGGGTCATGCTCTCGCGATCTCCGATACCGGCGAAACGCTCGCGTGGATACCGGGCGCACGTTTGTTGGCCCGCTTCGCCCCCGAGGGTCGTGTGCTCTGGCAGGCCGAGTTCGACGGCGCCGTGGTGAAGATGATCGGACCCAACGCTCTTCTCGCTGCGTCGCCTACGAACAGGCTCGAGCTCTACGACCTCAAGCGCATGCTTCGTTTCGCGCCAACAGACCCCATCAACTATGTCGTCGCTGGGGTCGCTCGCTAGTCCTTGGGCGGCTTCCTGGTCACGCGCAGACCCAGCTCCTCGAGGAGCTCGTCATTCAGCGCGGCGGGCGCGTCGAGCAGCGGGTCGTAGCCGGTCTGCGTCTTCGGGAACGCGATCGTCTCGCGCGCGTTCGCGAGGCCCGCGAGGATCATGACCGTCCGGTCCATTCCGGTCGCGATACCACCCTCCGGCGGCGCGCCGTACTCGAGGGCATCGAGCAGCGCGCCGAAACGCGTCGCCGCTTCTGTCTTCGAGATCCCCATGATCTCGAACGCCCGCTCCTGCACCGCGCGGTTGTGGATGCGGACACTGCCGCCGCCCAGCTCGTTCCCGTCGACGACCATGTCGTACTGCGTGCTGGTCGCCTTTCCCGGATCGGTCTCCATGTGCTTCACGTCCTGCTCGCTGAGCGGACCTGAGAACGGGTTGTGCGAGAACGTCCAGCCGCCCTCCGGCGTGCGCTCGAACATCGGGAACGGATGCACCCAGAGCGCGTGATGCGTGGATGTGTCGGCGAGGCCGAGTTGCGTGCCGAGCTGAGAGCGCAGCGTCCCGATCGACGCGCTCGCGGTGTGGTGGTCCGCCGCGACGGCCAGCAGCAGGTCGCCGTCCTTGGCTCCACACTCGGCGCGAAGCCCCTTCAGCTCGTCGGGACCGAGGAACTTCGCGACAGGTGAACGCACCTCCGCTCCCGCGAACGCAAAGGAGACCAGGCCTTTCGCGCCTTTGGTCTTGGCGATCGCCGCCCAGCCGTCGATGTCCTTGCGCGAGGCGTCCCCTTTGCCGGGAACGACGATGCCTCGCACGACGCCGCCCGTGTCGATCGCGTTCTTGAAGACCGCGAAGTCGGTCCGCCGGAACACGTCGGTGAGATCGGCGAGCTCCATCGCGAAGCGGGTGTCCGGCCGGTCGCTGCCGTAACGCCGCATCGCCTCCTCATACGTGATGCGCGGCCACGGCTTCTTGTGCAGCGGCTTCGCGGCGAAGCGCTCGAAGAGGTCGGTGTAGCACTCCTCGACGATCGACATGATGTCGTCCGGCTCGGCGAAGCTCATCTCGACGTCGAGCTGCGTGAGCTCGTAGATGCGGTCGGCGCGCGGATCCTCGTCGCGGAAGCAGCGCGCGATCTGCACGTACTTGTCGATGCCGCCGACCATGAGGATCTGCTTGAGCTGTTGCGGCGACTGTGGGAGCGCCCAGAACTTCCCCGGGTAGTAGCGCGACGGCACGACAAAGTCGCGCGCTCCGGTGGGGTCGGAGCGGATCATCAGGGTGGTCTCGATCTCCCAGAAGCCGCGCTCGACGAAGAAGGTGCGGATGAAGTTCGTGACCTCGTGGCGCAGGCGCATCAGGTCTTTGGAGCGTTCCCGCCGCAGGTCGACGTAGCGGTACTTCCAGCGGAGGTTCTCGTCGACCGGCGTCTCCTCGTTCACATAGAAGGGCGGCGTCTTCGACTCGTTGAGAACGACGATCTCGTCCGCCGCCACCTCGATGTCGCCGGTCGCCAGCTTCGCGTTGCGGGTGCCCTCCGGCCGCGGGCGCACCTTTCCGCGTACCTGCAGCACCCACTCGCTCCGCGCGTCCTTGAGGGCCGCGTGCGCCTTCGACTGCTCGCTCGCGTTCGCGACGATCTGCGTCTTGCCGTAGCGGTCGCGCAGATCGATGAACGTGACGTCGCCGTGGTCGCGGCGCCGGTCGACCCAGCCCGCGAGCGTGACGCTCTTCCCGGTGTCCGCGGCCCGCAGCTCGCCCGCGGTGTGCGTGCGCAGCATCAGTCGCGCGGGTCCGACAGGAAGGGCGCCTCGCCGGCGGCGCCGGGCTCCATCTCGTCCGGGTTCGCCGGTGGCTTCCAGAGCGTCGGCCGCTCGTGCTTCGGGACGTGACGCCCGACCTCGGTGACGACCGCGGCGAGCTTCGTGACGCGCTGTTCTTTCCTGATGAGATCCCGCACGATCACATGGCCACCCCGCGCCTCGGGCGTGCCGCGGATGACCGCGACCCGCGCGCCGTGCTTGATCGCGCTCTCGAGCTGCCTGTCGAGCGGTCGCGCGGAGTAGTCGATGGCCACGGTGAAGCCCTTCTCGCGCAGTGGGTTGGCGAGCTCGGTGCGATCGGTGACGTCGTCCGGCTGCGCCGACACGACGTACACGTCGGCCCTTGGTTCGTCGGCCAACTTCACTCCCTGCTGCTTCATCGCGTAATAGAGGACGTCGACGCCACCAGCGATGCCGGTCCCCGGCATCTCGGAGCCGCCCATCCGCTGGACCAGACCGTCGTACCGGCCTCCGGCGGCGACGGCGATGTCACCCGCCTTCCGGAACTCCGGATCGGTGAGGATGAACTCCGACACGGTGCGCGTGTAGTAGTCGAGCCCGCGGACCAGCGTGTCGACGACCGTGTGCGCGATGCCGAGGCGCGTGAGTCCCTCCTGCACCTCGGCGAAGTGCCTCTTGTCGTCGTCGCACAGGACGTCCTTCATCTTCGGCGCGCCGGCGACGATCTCCCTTTCCTGCGGCTCCTTTGAATCGAGTACGCGAAGCACGTTCGTGTCGAGCCGCCGCTGCGACCGTGGACTGAGCACATCACGGTATTTCGAGAAGTACTCGTCAAGGGCGGTCTTCAGCTTCGCCTGGCATTCCTCGTCACCGATCGTGTTGATCTCGAGCTCGAAGGCGGTGAAGCCGACCTCGGCGAAGAGACCGTTCGCGAAGTCGATGATCTCGACGTCGGCCGCGGCCTCCGGCGCGCCGTAGCACTCGAGGCCCCACTGCCAGAACTGCCGGAAGCGGAGCAGCTGGGGGCGCTGGCCGCGGAACATCGGCTCCCAGTAGAACAATCGGATCGGCTGCGGCGACTTGTGCAGGCCGTTCTCGAGGAGCGCGCGTGTGATCGCGGCGGTGCCTTCGGGTCGCAGCGTGAGGCCACCTTCGCCACGCTGCCCCACCTCATACATCTCGTACCCAACGATGTCGCTCCCCTCGCCCACGCTCTTCACGAAGACCTCGCGGTTCTCGATGATCGGCGTGCCGATGCGCGGATAGCCGTAGCGCAACGCGCGCGCCTGCACCACGGCCTGCAGCGCGTCCATCGCAGCCGCTTCTTCGGGGAGCAGGTCCCGCGTTCCGCGGGGCGCCTGAAACGTGGGCATCGGGAGGATGACGATACCGCCGAATCGCGCACCGGATATCGTCGACGGCGATGAAGCGTCGCTCGGTCCTGCGCGCGGTGGTCGCCGGCTTTGCGCTGGCCGCCTGCGGCTCGACCGCGCAAAGCGGCGGTACGAAAACAGGAGGGACTGCCACGGCCACTCCGACACCCAGCGCCAAGGCGACCCAGGCGACCGTCGAGCTCGTGAAGGGCGGCTCGTTCACGTTCACGCTCCGCCCGGACAAGGCGCCGCAGACCGTCGAGCGCTTCGCCGGCAAGGCCCGCAGCGGCTTCTACGACAACCTCATCTTCCACCGCGTCGAGGACTGGGTCGTCCAGGGCGGCGATCCGAAGGGCACCGGCACCGGCGGCGATCGCGTGCCGAGCGAGTACAACGACCTCTCGTTCAAGCTCGGCGCCGTGGGCATCGCGCGCGGTCAGGACCCGGCGTTCAACAACGATTCCCAGTTTTTCATCGTGAAGAAGGACTCCACGTTCCTCGACAAGCAGTACACGAACTTCGGCCAGGTCACCAGCGGCATGGACGTCGTGAACGGCATCAAGATCGGCGACAAGATCAAGACCATCCGCATCGCCTGAGCGTGCGCGCGATGAGCGTGCGCGGCTCGCTCGCGTATGCGATTGCGTTCGCGGTGTTCGTCGCGGTCGCGCTGCCGCTGGATCGCGCGACAACCGCCCTGGAGCAGTCCTTCCTCGGGCTCACGGCCTGGGCCTTCCTCGCCGTCGCGCTACGCGCGCAGCCGCCGGGGGTGCGCGTGCAGGTCGCGACGCTCGTCGTGCTCGCGACATTCCTGGAGGTCGTCGGCTCGATCGTCTGGGGCGCCTACCGCTACCGCCTGGACAATCTGCCCCTCTACGTACCCGCCGGCCACGGGCTCTTCTATCTCGCGGCACTGCGCGTCGCGTCGCTGCCGGTGCTCGAGCGTCACGCCCGTCGCATCGTCATCGCCGTCACCGTCGGCGCGACGCTCTGGATGCTCTACGGACTGGCGCGACCGCCGCTTCCGGACCTGCTCGGGTTCGTGACATGGGCGGTCTTCATCCGGTTCATCGTCCGCGGCCGCTATCCGCTGCTCTACGCGGTGAGCTTCGCGATGACGACGGCCCTGGAGCTGTACGGCACGGGTCTCGGGATCTGGCGCTGGGCTCCCGTCCTTCCCGGCCTGATGCTGCCGGCCGGAAATCCGCCGACCGGCATCGGTGCCGGCTACGCGGCGATGGATGCGCTCACGCGGCGCATCGTCAGCCGACTCCGCGCGCGGCGTAGCCTCGCGCCCGAGCTTGCGGAACCCGAGCTTGCGGAAGCGGTGTGAGAGGCGCCGCACTCGCGCTCATCCTCTCCCTGGTCGTGTCGTGTGGCGGGTCGACGCCCGCGATGCGCATGACCCGCTTCTCGGCGATGGCGCAGAACCACTACCCCGCGTTCGACCGCTCGGTCGCGGACGTCGCCGCCGCGCGTCGCGTGTACGACGCCCTCAACGCGCTGCCGCCTGCGCCCAAGGATCGCTTCTGCCCGGCGGGTTTTGGGCTCCGCTACCGGCTCTCGTTCAACGAGGCTGCTCGAGTGAGCCTCTCGGTGGTGGTCGAGGGTGACGCGTGCGCCGAGGTCATCGTCAAGGAAGGCGATCGGCGCGCGACCGACGATCGATTCTGGGACCTGCTCGCCGACACGCTGGGCGTGAAGAAGGCGGACATCTACTACCTGCTCCCGGATGAGATGAGGCGCTGAGCCGGGTCTATCCTCCGCCGATCAACTCGTGGGGAGGATCAAGATGCTCGCTCGCCTCGGCTTGGCTTCGGTACTGCTCCTATCGATCGTGGCCGTCGATTCCACCGCGAATGCGGCTGCGAACGCCGTCGGCCATTTCAGCTCGGTCGTGGTCAGCGGACCCGACTGCCTTTCCCCGATCGCGCTGTGCACCCGAGGCACCCTGAGCGGAGTGCTGAAGGGCGAGTTCTTCTTCACCGCCACGAGCCTCGTTCCCACCGCCGACACACCCACGACCGGCGTCGTCCTCTACACCGGCGACATCGTCCTTACGACCAAGGACGGCACGCTCACCTGCAAGGACGCCGGAGGCTTTCAGACCGTCGCAGCCGGCGCGGTGTCCAGCGTCTGCGCCATCGTCGGCGGCACCGCCGGCCTCGCCGGGGCCAGCGGCACGATCCAGTTCGTCGGCACGTTCACATTCGCTGACGGCGGCGACGGCGACTACCGGGCCTCGGTCTCGCTCCCTTAGCCCCTGGCTCCCGCGATCACGGCGACGCGAATGGGATCACGTG
>JBKPCZ010000085.1:0-4187 GCA_046727665.1 Chloroflexota bacterium | reverse complement strand
TCGCATCCGCGGGGACGCAGATGAACTGGTCGACCCCGAAGAACTGCACTGTCGGATTGCTCTGTGCGGCCTTGAGCGTGTCGCTGCCGATAAGGAATCCAACGGTGACGATGACGTCGAACTTCTGGTCGAGGAACTGCTGGATGTTCTGCTTGTAGTCCGCCTCGGCCTTGGTGACGATGACCGTCGCGGTACCACCCACCGCCTTGGCCCCGTCCTGGACACCCTTCCAGGTGAACTCGTTGAACGACTTGTCCTCGAGCTGGCCGATGTCAGTGACCATCCCGATCTTCAGCCCGCTGCCCGTACCCGGGATCACGCCGCAGGCGGTGGCGACGAGCCCGACGGCAGCACAGATCGCGAGAAGACGCTTCATGGATCCGTCCGACCTCCCTCTAATCGCATCGCGCGGCGCATGGAAGCTGCTCACAGCGCGACGCCGGGGATTCTAGTCAGGTACGCGCCTTCAGGCTGGCGGGCCGGCGACGACGCTCCAGACGACGTAGACCAGGAAGACCACGTACAGGCTTCCGCCGAGCATGAGGGAGGAGAGCGGCAGCGAGTTGTCGCGCGCCCGTAGTCGCAGCTGGATCCAGATCAGCAGGCCTGACAGCAGCGCGAAGATCGCCGCGAGCGTTCCGAAGCGTCCGAGCTCCCAGGGCGTGAGGAGCACCCCGATCGTCACCGGGACCGTCGACTGGAAGACCATGGCCCCCGCGACGTTCCCGAGCGCGATGACGTCCTTCCCATCCTTGGTCCACAGCAGGCTGTTCGCCGCTTCGGGCAGCTCGGTGGCGAGCGGCGCGAGGACCAGCGCGACGAGCAGGGTGTTGAAGTTCATCGCATGCGAGAAGTCCTCGACGAATGTCGCGAAGAAGCGCGCGCCGATGAGGATCGCCCCGAATGAGACGAACGTCTGGACGACCACCAGCCACAGCGGCGGCCGGGTCGGCGCGACCGCGACCCCGAGGCGCCGCAGCTGGGCTGCGAACGTGAGCTCGTCGAACGCTTCGTGCGACTCCCTCGCCTCTTCGATGTCCGCGGGGCTCACCCGGGGGGTGCGGAGCACGAGGAAGAGATAGAGGAAGTACGCGGGGAGGAAGATCCATCCGAGATAGCCCTTGAGGAAGTGAAGATCGCGCGGCAGGAGCGCGAGACCCAACGCGATCGTGTACAGGACGAGGAAGAACGACATGTCGCGCGTCGCGTGCGCCGCGTCGACGCGGAGCGTGGTCCGCCCGCGTCGCTTACGCAGGACGTACGCGGTCACCCCGATCAGCAGCATGACCAGCGTCGCGAGCATGAACGGCGCGCCGAGGATCGCTCCCACGCCGATCTCGTCCGAGTCGGTCGTGTTCGTAAAGAGGATCGCGACAATGGGGATGAGCGTCTCGGGCGTCGCGGTGCCGAGGGCCGCGAGGATGCTTCCGGTCGCGCCCTCGGACATGTTGAGCTTGATCCCCAGCCATTCGATCCCGTTGGTGAAGACCTCGGCGCCGACCAGGATGAGCGCGAACGCCGCCGCGATGAGGACGGCGTCGAGCGGCGTCACGCCGCGTGGTCGGTGGAGATCGGCGCCGCGCGGCGCTCGCGCAGGTTACGCACGACCGGGAGGAGCAGCAGGAGGATCGCGAGGATCATGAGCGTCGCGGCGAGAGGGCTGGCGACGAAGATCAGCGGGCTGCCGCCGCTCGCGATGAGCGCCTTTCGAAGCTCGCGCTCGGTCGAGTCGCCGAGCACGATCGCGACGACGAGCGGCGCCAGCGGGTACTTCATCTTGCGCAGCCAGTACCCGACGAAGCCGAACGCGATGGTGATGAAGACGTCGAACATGCTGTTGTTCAGCGAGTACGAGCCGATGATCGAGATGATGACGATGAACGGCGTGATGATGGCGTAGGGCACGCGCATGATCCTCGCGAGCAACGGCACCGCGAGGAGGCACATCGTGAACGTGAGCAGGTGTCCGAGGTAGATGCTCGCCGTCAGGCCCCAGACGAAGTCGGGGTGGTCGATGAACAGCAGCGGCCCCGGCTGCAGGCCCCAGATGAAGAGACCGGCCATGATGACCGCCGACGTCGGCGAGCCGGGCACGCCGAGCGCGACCATCGGCACGAGCGAGCCGACCGCCGACGCGTCGGCCGCTGCCTGCGGTGCCATGATCCCGGTGATCTCGCCCTTGCCGAAGTTCGCCTTGTTCTTCGAGTACTGGCGCGCGAGACCGTAGCCGAGGAAGGACCCCGCGGTCGCGCCGTGGCCCGGCAGGACGCCGAACCAGAAGCCGAGGACCGCGGTGATGACGACCGTCCAGATGCGCTTGCGCAGCTCGCGCAGCGTCTCGAGGATGTCCTTGAGGCCGACCTTCGCCTCCAGACGCTCGACGAAGCCGATGCCCTGTTCTTCCGCGGACGCGAGGATCTCGCCCATGCCGAACAGGCCGATGGTCACCGGGACGAAGCCGATGCCCGAGAGGATCTCGATGCGGCCGAACGTGAGGCGTGGCGCGCCGGTCAGCGTGTCGAAGCCGACGGCCGCGAGCAGCAGACCGAACCCGATCATCATCACGCTCTTCGCCGGTGACTCCGACCCGAGTCCGATGAGCGTCGCGAACGACATGATGAACACCGCGAAGAGCTCGGCCGGGCCGAACGCGAGCGCGACGTCCGCGAGCGCCCGCGCGAAGAACGTGAACAGCACCGTGGCGATGAACGCGCCGATGAACGACGCGAAGAACGACGACGAGAGCGCGAGCGCGGGCTTGCCGAGACGTTTCGCGAGTGGGAAGCCGTCGAAGAGGAGCACGACGGACCACGGTTCGCCCGGGATGTTGAAGAGGATCGAGGTGATGACGCCGCCGAACAAGGCGCCCCAGTAGATGCCGGCGAGGAAGATGACCGCGCTCGTCGCGCCGCCTGGCCCGGTGTTCGCGATGAAGACCGTGATCGGCAGCAGGATCGCCACGCCGCTCGTGCCGCCGAGACCGGGGAGGACGCCGATGACGAGTCCCAGGAAGCATCCGATCGCGAGGAGCAGCAGGTTGACAGGCTGGAGCGCGGTCCCGAAGCCGCCGGCGAGGCTGCCGAGGGTGCTCGTGAAGCCGGTCAGGATCTCCATCGGTCCCTCGCGCTACAGGGGGAAGCCCTGCTCGTAGAGCTTGCTCTTCGGTAGGAAGACCCGGAACCCTTTCTCGAACGACAGGTAGATGAGCGCGGGGAACACGACCGCGATGACGACCACCCAGATCCACCGGTAGCGGCCGATGAAACGGGCGAAGAATCCCATGTACAGGCCGGTCACGAAGTAGAACCCGATCCACTGGATGAAGGCGACGGCGACGATCATCGGGAGGGCGATCTTGAGCGGCGCGGTCCACGCTTCGCGCTTCGCGAAGACGCCCTCGCCTGTGGTCGCGGTCCCGTACCAGCGGTAGATCACGACGAGGGCCGCGCCGGCGATCATCGCCGCCGACCAGAACGGATAGAAGCCTGGCCCGAGACCGCCGGGAAACCTCCCGCTGAGGTCGGGGAGGGCCGACGCGCGGCTGTCGAACATGGCGACGGCGGCGATCAGGATCATGACCGCCGCCGTCGCGACCTGGTACGGCCTCACGCGCTCTGGGTCACACCCACTTGTTCTTGATCGCGATGTCTTGATGCAGCTTCTGATAGTTGTTGATGAACGTGCGGAAGTCGATGCCCGACTTGAAGTCCGGGACGAGCGCGTTGGTGTCCATGAATGTCTTCCACTTCGCGGACTCGAAGACCTTCTTGAACACGTCGACCCAGAACGCCTGCTGCGCCGGCGTCAGGCCGGGCGGAGCCATGACCGCGCGCATGATGTAGTAGTCGTCGATGGCGAGACCTTGCGACTTGCAGGTGGCCAGGCCCGAGTACGGGCCGGTCGTCGGGCTCGCCGGCGTGAACGAACACAGCGGCCGCAGCTTCTTCTGCTGGTAGAGCCCGAGACCCTCGCTCGGGTTGTTCACCGTGACCTCGACGCCGCCCTGGTGGCCGGCGAGCGCGGTCGCCACCGTGCCACCGCCGGATTGGGGTACGTAGCGGAACGGCTTCGTCTTCGCGAGCTCGGCGATGCGCAGGAACATGACCTCGTCCTCCTGCTTCGAGCCGGTACCCGCGACCACGAGCTCCTTGTCCTGTGCCGCCTTGATGACATCGCCCGCGGTCTTC
>JBKPCZ010000084.1:0-9265 GCA_046727665.1 Chloroflexota bacterium | reverse complement strand
GACTGCAGGCGGTGGTCGAGCGGCACGATCCGCCCGTTCACCTTCGCCCCGATCGTGCGATGGCCGACATCGGTGTGGATGCGGTAGGCGAAGTCGATGGGCGTCGCGCCAGCGGTGAGCGCCTTCACCTCGCCCTTCGGCGTGAAGACGAACACCTCGTCCTGGAAGACGTCGACCTTGAGCGACTCGACGAACTCCTGCGCGTCGGTCACGTCGTGCTGCCACTCGAGCAGCTGCCGGACCCACGCGAGCTTCGACTCGTAATCGCGGTCGCGGTCTGCCTTGCCGCCCTCCTTGTAGCGCCAGTGCGCGGCGATGCCGTACTCCGCGAGCGCGTGCATCTCCTGCGTGCGGACCTGGATCTCGAGCGGCTGTCCGCCCGGGCCCATCACCGCGGTGTGGAGCGACTGATAGAGGTTCGCCTTCGGCACCGCGATGTAGTCGTCGAACTGCCCCGGGATCGGGGGCCACAGCGTGTGGACGACGCCGAGCGCCGCGTAGCACGCGGGCACGTCGGCGACGATGACGCGGATCGCGAGGAGGTCGTACACCTCGTCGAAGCCGACGTTCTTTCGCCGCATCTTCTGCGTGATCGACCAGAGGTGCTTCGCGCGGCCGGAGAGCTCCGCGCGGATGCCGGCCTTTTCGAGCTCGCTCGCCAGCGTCTTCATGGCCTGGTCGATCGAGCGCTCGCGGACCTGGCGCCGCGCCGCGAGGTGCTCGGCGACCTCTTTGTATTGCTCGGGCTCGAGGTACTTGAACGCGAGGTCCTCGAGCTCCCACTTGATCTGCCAGATGCCGAGTCGGTGCGCGAGCGGCGCGTAGATCTCGATCGTCTGCCGCGCGATGCGCTTCTGCTTCTCGATCGGCAGCGGCGCGAGCGTCCGCATGTTGTGGAGCCGGTCGCAGAGCTTGATGATCACGACGCGGAGGTCGTCCGCCATCGCGAGGAACATCTTCCGGATGTTCTCGGCCTGATGCGCGTCGCGTGACTGCCCCTGCAGCCGGCCCAGCTTGGTGACGCCCTCGACGAGGCGACCGATCTCGTCACCGAACTCGAGGCGGATGTCCTCCGCGGTGCGCGAGGTGTCCTCGGGAACGTCGTGCAGGAGCGTCGCGGCCACGGTGGCCGCCTCCATCCCGAGCTCGGCGATGAGCATCGCGACCGCCGCCGGGTGGGTGATGTACGGCTCGCCCGACACTCGCTTCTGCCCGGCATGCGCCTCCGACGCGTAGGCGTAGGCGCGACGCACGAGCTCCGCGTCACCGTCCGGGTAGTGACGCAGCATCTCCTTGACGATCGCCTCGAGGTCGACGGTGCCGTGACGCTGCGGGCGCAGACGATCGGTGATGCTCACGATCCGCGAGGTGATCGCGCTCGCGCGCTCCGCCATCATGCCACCGCCGCTTCGAGACGCATCCGGTCGGCGGTGCCGACCGGTCCGAAGTCCTGGAGCTCGAGCTCGACGAATCCGCGCAGACCCGCTCCGACGGTCACGACCGCGTCCACGACGCCGGCGTCGGTCATCGCTTCGACGTGCCCGCCGCGGCGGAAGGCCATCGCGTCGAAGGTGAACCGGCCGACCGTGATCTTGCACCGCAGGTGATCCGCGTCGGCTCCGACCTGCCGGATGCCGAACACCTTGACATTCCGGATCAGGAGGTGCGGCCGTGGGTTTCCCGCGCCGCACGGCTCGAGCGCCGCGAGCTCCAGCGCGAGACGCGAGGTGAGCGCCTCGGGCTCGATCTCGGCGTCGACGCGGAGCGAGGGGACGGGCCGCACGCCGCCGAGCCTGCGGCGCACGACCTCGTCGAGGCGGTCGATGAATTCGGGGATGCGACCGCGCACGATCGAGAAGCCCGCCGCCATCGCGTGACCGCCGTGCTTGATCAACAGGTCGTCGCACTCGTCGAGCGCTTCGGCGATATGCACCGACGAGATCGATCGGCACGACCCCTTGCCCTCCTCGCCGTCGATGGCGATGACGACCGCCGGCCGGCCGTAATCCTCCACCAGCCGCGACGCGCCGAGCCCCACGATGCCCGCGGGCCAGGCCGGGTCCGCGACGACGGTCGCCCACGCATCGGGCCGCTCCTCGGCGCGCTCGCGCGCGCCCTTCACGACCTGACGCGTGAGCTCCTGCCGTTCCGTGTTCTTCAGCTCGAGGTGCTCGGCGAGGACCTTCGCCTCGTCGCGGTCCTCGGTGAGCAGCAGCCGCAGCGCTTCCTCCGCGTCCGCGATGCGGCCCGCCGCGTTCAGCCTCGGCCCGAGGACGTACCCGATGTTCGCCGAGGTCACGTGACCGAGCTTCAGACCTGCCCGCTCGACCAGCGCGCGGACGCCGGTGATCGGCGCGCGGTTGAGCGCTTCGAGCCCCGCGCGCACGAGCACGCGGTTCGCGCCGCGCAGCGGCACGACGTCGGCGACGGTCGCGAGCGCGACGAGCTGCAGGAGCTCGTCGCGGCGCAGCGCGAAGCCCAGCTCGCCGAGGAGCCGCCGCGCGAGGACGAGCGCGACGCCCGCGCCCGCGAGCTCCTTGTCGATCGACGGGTCGCCCGGCCGGCGTGGATTGATGAGCGCGAACGCGTCCGGAAGATCCGCGGGCGGATGGTGGTGATCGGTGATGATGAGATCCACGCCCAGCGACCGCGCTAAGGCGGCTTCGCGGACCGCCGTCACACCACAGTCCACCGACACGATGACGCGCGCGCCATCGGCGGCGAGCTGACGGAGCGCCTGCTCGTTGAGGCCGTAGCCCTCCTCGTACCGGTTCGGGATGTACGCCGCGACGCCGACGCCGAGCTGGCGGAAAGCCCGGACGAGGATGGCCGATCCGGCGATGCCGTCGACGTCGTAGTCCCCGTAGACGACGATGCGCTCGCGAGCCGCGAGCGCACGACGGAGCCGCTCGGCCGCGCGATCGAGATCGAGCATCGGGGGACCGTCCTCGACGGCTCGGGCCGCGATGAAATCGGCCATCGCCGGGAGCTCGATGCCGCGGGACGCGAGGATGCGCGCCACCAGGGGCGGGATACCGTCCGGGGCGGACAGTTGCGCATGGCTGGGCAGGATCCAACGGCGCAGCGCGATGAGGCTCATCACACTCAAGTTTCGCATGCCGGTGCACGTACGATGGCTGGGGTGCGCCTTCGGACGACGCTGCCGACCGTCCTGGTATGCGCGATCGCGGCGTGCTCGTCGCCGTCGGCGTCGCCTTCGCCGACGCCCACGGTCGCTGGTCCCGTCGCGTCGGCGACCGCAGCGGTGCTCTCACCGTCGGGTCTCGCGACCGCTCCACACGCGATCGTGGGTCCGCTCCGCCTCTGGTACCTCACTCCCGATCCGGCGTTTCGCGAGGACGCGCGCGTGGTCGTGACCTTCCCGGACAGCGATCCGACGGCGGGCCGGCCGCGGGCGCGTCTCCGCTCGAATGGACGCGTGATCGACCTCGTGCGCTCGGCGGAGCTGCCGGCCTCGTGGAGCGGAGCCCTCCCGCTCGACGGAGCTCCCTCGGGTCGACAGGTCGTCGAGATCATCGTGCGGCTCCGCGGCGGCGAGGACGTCGTTGTCGGCACGCGAGAATTCACGCTCTCCGCCCCCGAGTACGTGGTCTGGACGCTCGACTTCGAAGGCGACGCGGCCGGCGACACCGAGATGTCGAATACGGCGGCGATCGCCGACGGTCTCGGCATCCCGATGACGGTGATGTGGAACCCGCGCGTGTGGACCACGTCGCAGGTGAGCGCGTCCCGCGCCGACGCGATGCTCGCGTGGACGAAGGGCCGGCTGGCGAAGGGCGACGAGGTGGCGCTGCACATCCACATGTGGACCGACTTCGTCCGCGCCGCGGGCCTGGTGCCGCGCACCACGCCCAACTGGGCGGGCCGCGGCGACGGCTACGACGTGCCACTCACCGCATACGACGAGGCCGAGACGCGGACGCTGGTCGACTACTCGCTACGCCTCATGGCGGACCATGGGCTGCCGAGGCCGACCTCGTTCCGCGGCGGCGGTCTCTTCGCGAACGCCGCGAACCTTCGCGCGGTCGCCGCGCTCGGGTTCACCGCGGATTGCAGCGCGACACCCGCGGGTCCGTTCGGCCGCTTGCAGCTGCCGTGGACGCTGGCGACCGACGCGCAGCCGTATCACCCTGCGCGCGACGACGCGAACAGGGCCGGCGACCTCCCCCTGGTGGAGGCGCCGACGATCGCCGGGAACACCTACGGTCACACCACGTCGTCGATCGCCGCCGTCGCGCAGGCGGATCTACGGATGATCGCGCCGGAGGGTCAGCCCGCGTCCGAACCTCGGGCGCTCACCCTGGTGAGCCATCCGGGGACGATCGACGCGACGGAGCGCGCGGCGATCGAGGCGCTATTCCGCGCATTCGCGCCGTACCGCTATGACCGCGACGCGGGACCACTGCGCTTTGTCACCCTCGCCCAGCTCGCGAAGGCGTACGCCCGCTAGCCCCCCGGTATCGGTGTCGGCGGGGGCTGGCCGGGGAGATCCGAAGCTGCGACGGGGACGATCGCGACCTCCGGCGGCTGCTTTTCATCCTTCATGAGGTCGGACATCCTCGGCAGCGTCACCGGCCGGCGCTTGAACTCCTTCGCCATCTCCGGGTTCGAAAGGTCCGCCGCCGCGAAGATCTCGTCGAGCTCGGGGCCGATGAGCTCGCCACGCTGGAGCAGCGCACCGGCGATCGCGTGGATCGCGTACTCCTTCTCGCGCATGAGCCGCTTCGTTTCTTCGTAGAGACCCTCGAGCAGCTTGTCGGCGAGCGACAGCACCTGTGGTGGCGCGCCCGCCGCGCTCGGCGGGAACGCGAGCAGCGTGGAGCCCATGCCCCACGTGCCGACGTAGGCGATCGCGCGGTTCGTCGCGTTCCGCAGGTCCGACGAGGCGTTGGCCGTCTTCGTCTTGAGGATGAGCTCTTCCACCGCGCGCGAGCCGAGCGACACCATGATGTCGTTCTCGACCTCCTCGGCGTGCAGCTGGTGGCGTTCCAGCTTCGGGGTCGGCATCACGACGCCGTAGGCGTCGCCCATGCGGATGATCGAAGCCTTCTGGATGCGGTCGTCCTTGTTCAGGTAGTGCGAGGCGATCGCGTGACCGGCCTCGTGGTAGGCGATCGTGCGCCGGTCGTGCGCGGACATGCTCAGGATCGGCTGCTTGATGCCGAGGAGGCGCGCGTCGCGGGCGGTGAGCCAGTCCTTGTAGGTGAGGTACTCGCGGCCGGCATCGTGCGCGACGATGAGCGCCTCGTTGATGACGGTCTTGATCTCGATCGGCGTCCAGCCGATCGAGTCCGCCACCATCAGCTCGACTGGAATCTCCGGATCGTGCGCCTTGAGCCGCAGGTAGTGCTGGAGGATGTCCTTTCGGCCTTCGCCGTCGGGCTCGTAGACCATGAGCTTGCGGTCGAGGCGTCCGGCTCGCACGAGCGCCGGGTCGAGCACGTCAGGACGGTTGGTCGCGCCGATGACGAAGACGACCGGCTTCGGCGGGACCGGGCCGCGCACCAAGCCGAGCCAGCGCGCGATCTTGTACTTGAGGCGGTCCTCGACGTGCTTCCCCAGGGAGTCCATCTGATTGAGCATCGTGTTGAGGGCGAGGCCGCGGCCGCCCATCATGCCCATCGGACCCATCATTCCCTGCTGCTGTCCGCCGGCCATGCCCCCGCGCGACAGTCCGACGGAGTCGAGCTCGTCAAGGAACAGGATGCAGCACCCCGGCTGCCCGGGCGCCGCGTATTTGCGCGCGAGACCCCGCGCCTTGCGGAACAGCGAGATGACGATGAGCGCGTCGACGCCCATCCACATGCTCGAGAGGCTCGAGGCGTCGACGTAGATGAACGGGAGGTTCGCCTCGGCGGCCATGACGCCGGCGAGGAACGTCTTGCCGGTGCCGGGCGGTCCCGCGAGAAGCATGCCCTGTGGCATCTCCCCGCCGCGGTCCTGGAACGTCTTCACGCCCTTGAGGATGCGGACCAGGCTCTTGGCGTGATCGAGGAGATCGGGCTGGCCGCGGTAGTTCTCGAACGAGAGTCCGATCTGCGGGTTGTCCGGCGTCACCGTGTACGTGCGCGGACGCGACATGAACCACATCAGCGCGCCGAACTGCACGATCATCATGAACGAGTAGAAGAGGAGCAGGACCAGGAGCTGCGGGGCCTGCCCGATCATGTCGAGGATGCCCTGGAAGATCCCGCGGATGCCGTACAGGCCGACCGCGCCACCCACGACGATGAAAAGGATCAGCAGACGCTTCTTGTTGTGATCCAGCACGTACGCGGTGTTGCCGAGTGCCGTCTGCACGCTCGCCATCTAATTCACCCCAACGATCTGGTCACCCGCGACGGTGAGGACGAATCCACGAAGGATGTCCACACCTTCGTCGGTGCGACCCCCCGCGATGTAGGCGGCGAGAACGCGACCTTCCTTATTCTCCACCGCGCCCACGAACTTCATAGAGCGGATCTCGGCCAACGGTTCGATCGCGGTCTTCAGCTGCTGCAGGACCTCCATGTCGAGCTGGTTGGAAAGGGCTTTGGCATCGTCGCTCGCGATCGCCCGAGCGACCTCCGCGGTCACCGCCGGCTCCTCCCTCCGCGGCAGGCTGGCGTAGGGGTTCGCTTCCGTTCCCTTGTCGGTCACGGCGTAGATCAGGACGCCGGACGCCAGGCCGCCGAGGAAAGTCGCGAGAACAACTGCCGCGCGGGCGCTGTTGATGGCACCGCTCCCAAGGCCGCCGGCGCTAGTCAACGCGCGCCACCTTGCCACCGATGAGCGTCAACGCCATCGGGAAGAAGTTGTATTGCCCGCCGCTCGCCTGGAGCTCCACGGCGTAGATGGCCACGCTGATGCGGCCTGAGGATGCGCCGCCGAGGTATGTCACGGACAGTGCTTTCACATCCATGGCCTGCTGTTGCTGCGACACGTTCTGCTGTTGCAGGGCGCGCGACACGACGTCGCGTGAAGGACCGAGCCGCGAGAGGCTCTCGGATTCGCGCTGGGCGTAAGCCATCATGTATTTGTGGGCGTCGTTCGATTCGCCGCCCCCGCCAAGGAGACCTGAGTCGGCGATCAGCGTGGTCGTGGTGGCCGTGCCGACATAGCCGATGAGGCCACCGATGATGAGCATGGCCAAGCCGGTGCGGACCAAGGGCGGAAGCAGGTTCAGGCCGAGCATCTAGGAAAGTGTATTGCTGTTAAGCGGGCGCGGGCGCCGCGCGGTGACGAAGGCGGTCCTCCACCTCCTGCCACAGCGAGATGATCTGACTGGCGTTGAAGATCGACGAATACGTGCCGGATACGATCCCTACCAAGAGCGCCAGCGCGAAGTTTCGCATCGAGAAGCCACCGAAGAGGTACAGCGCGAGCAGCGTGAGGACCACGGTGAGGGACGTGATCACGGATCGCGCGAGGGTCTGCATGATCGAAAAATTGATGACCGGGTTAAGCGCCTCGCCCGGGTTCAGCCGAAGGTTCTCGCGGATGCGGTCGAACACCACGATCGTGTCGTGCACCGAGAATCCGATGATCGTGAGGACCGCCGTCACGAAGAGGCTGTCGATCTCGACCCCGAAGAAGAAGCCGAGCATGGCGAAGAATCCCAGCACGACAGCGGCGTCGTGTAGGAGCGAGATGATCGCCGCGAGCCCATAGCGGAACGCCGCCCAGCCAAAGTTGCGGAACGCGAACGCGATGAGCAGGACGATCAGCACCGAGGCGAGCGCGATCGAGCGTATGGCATTGTCGATGAGCTCGCCGCTGAAGGATGGGCTGACGAATTGCGGATTGACGTCCTTCACGTTCGACCCGAACTTCGACCGCAGCGCGGCCTCAGCCGCGGCCTGCTCCTCCGGCTTCATCTCGAATGTCCTGATCTCGATGCGGCCGCCCTCGGCGACCTGGACCACCGCCTCGCCGCGCCCCAGATCGGTCATGACCGCGGTGACCTCCGCCACCGTGGGTGGCGTATCGAATCGCACGTCGAGGAGCGTGCCGCCCTTGAACTCGATGCCGGGCTTCAGACCGCCGAGCAGCAGGAAGACGAGCCCGGGGACGATGAGCAGTCCCGAGAACGCGAAGTACCACCACTTCCGCTCGACGAGCTTCAGCATCAGACCGCCGCCACCGGCGCGCCCGCGGCGCGCGCATCAGGCGCCTTCTCCTCGACACCGTACAGGCGCCGACGGCGCAGCGAGCTCACCTCTATCGCCGCGTGCAGCAGCATCTGCGTGACGATGACCGCGGTGAAGAACGAGACGCCGACGCCGATCGCGAGCGTCAGCGCGAAGCCCTTCACCGTGCCGGTGCCGAACCAGAACAGGATGCCCGCGGTCATGATCGTCGCGAGGTTCGAGTAAAGGATGGACGGGAACGCTCGGCGTCGCCCCTCCTCGACCGCGGCGCGCAGCGACTTCCCCGAGCGGAGCTCCTCCTTGAGCCGCTCGAAGGTGAGGACGTTGGCGTCAACGGCCATGCCGATGGACAGGATGAAGCCGGCGATGCCCGCGAGCGTGAGCGTGACGGGAACGAGCCGGAAGATCGCGTACGTCAGCGCCGTGTAATACAGGAGCGCGAGCACGGCGATCGCGCCCGGCAGGCGGTAGTACGCGATCATGAAGAACGCGACGAGCAGCAGGCCGATCGCGCCCGCGACGAGGCTGCGGTTCACCGAGTCACGGCCGAGCGTCGGCTCGACCCGTGATGACTGGATCACCTCCAGCGGGACGGGCAGCGAGCCCGACTTCAGCTGGATGGAGAGCTCGTTCGCGCTCTTCGTCGTGAAGTTCCCTTCGATGACGCCGGTGCCACTCGTGAACACGTCCCTGATCACGGGCGCAGACACCTCCTTGCCGTCGAGAGTGATCTGCACCTGCTGGCTCTTGAAGTCTTTCGAGATCTGGACCCAGCGATCGCTCGCAGCGCCCTTGAACTCGAAGTGGACGACCGGCTGTGTGCCGTTCTGGAACGTCACGTACACGCCATTCGGGTTCAAGTCGGCGCCGGTGAGCGGTGGCTCGAGCGACTTGTACTCGCCGGGCTTGTCCTTGTTCGGCACCTTCACCTCGAGGAAGGCCTGGCGTGTGGCGAGCTCGTTCGCCTGCTGCAGGTCGTCGATGCCGGGAAGCTCGAGCAGGATCTTGTCGCTGCCGAGTCCCTGGATGACCGGCTCGGAGACGCCCAGCGAGTTGATGCGCTGCTCGATGACGCGGATCGCCTGCGTCTGCAGCTCGGCCTGCGTGGCGTTCGA
>JBKPCZ010000083.1:0-7861 GCA_046727665.1 Chloroflexota bacterium | reverse complement strand
CCCGGTGAAGCCGCTCGCGCAGTACGTGAGCGAGAACGCGGCGTACGCGGGAATCAACGGGACGTATCTCTGTCCACCCGACTATGCCGCGTGCGCGGGCAAGGTGAACTCCTACGACTACGCCGTCTACAACAGCAACCTCCGGCGCTGGATCAATCGCGCCGCTCTCATCGGGCAGAACAGCCTGCTCACCTTCAACGGGAGCACGACCGCGGTCTACCGGCGCAGTTACGTCTACGGACAGAGCGCGTCGCTGATGAGCGCGCCGATCACGGCGGGGATCACGATGTTCCCGCTGCTGCTGCAGAGCGGCGCGGTCATCGACTCGGAGTTCGAGCAGACGGCGGTGCAGAAGACGCGCGGAACGAAGGGGTCCATCGGCGTCGACGGAACGTACGTGTACCTCGTGATCATGGCCAACGCCACCGTCACCGAATCGGCGTACGTGCTGCAGGCCCTCGGCGCGAGAGACGCACTCAACCTCGACGGCGGCGGCACCGCGGCGATGTACATCGCCGGCTCGTACAAGGTCGGGCCCGGAAGGCTGCTGCCGAACGCGATCGTGTTGACGAAGCCCTAACGCCGCGCCGCGGCCTCCTGCGCCACGCGATCCACGATGCCGACGGCGTTCGTGACAGCGCCGGCGGCGAGCAGACCCGCCGCGACGAGCATCGCCAGATGGAAGGCGTCGGTCGACGCCTCGCGTTCCGCGGCGATGCGCGAGACGACTTCCTCAGACGGCGACGCCGGAGGCAGCTCGACGTTGAGCGGCGAGATCGTGCGACGCGTGTACGGATCGTTCACGTCGATGCTCGGCATGCGCGCGTGCAGCCCGCTGTAGAAGCTCGCGGTGATCGCGACGAAGATGAGCGCGCCGGCGAGCTGCGGACCGACGCGCGAGATCGCGTTGTTGATCGCCGACGCGACACCCGCGTGGCGCACCGGCACGCTCGTCATGAGCGCCGTCGTGAGCGGAGCGACCATGATCGCGAGTCCGAGCCCGAAGATGAGGCTGCCGGGCAGGATGTCGATGAAATAGCTGACAGGCGGCAAGTACGTGCTCGGATCGTCGAAGGTGAAGAGCCACGCGCTCGTCGTGTTCGGGATCCGCGCGTACCACAGGATGGCCACGCACATGAGCGCGGGACCGAGCGCCATGAATCGCCGCGGCCCGTAACGGCCGGCGAGGGCGCCGAAGCGCGAGCTCAGGAACACGAGGAAGAGCCCCGACGGGATGAACGCGAGGCCCGCCGCGGCGGCGGTGAAGCCGACCGTCCCCTGGACGAAGAGCGTCAGGAAGTAGCCGACGACGTAGAGAGCGCCGTAGATGAGGAACGTCGAGATGTTCGTCACCGTGAAGTTCCGCGAGCCGAAGAGAGACGGCGGGATGAGCGGATCGCGGCGACGCGTCATCAGCGGCGGGAGGGCGATGGTCGCGAGGACGCCGACGATCAGCATCGCGATGCCGAACGGATCCTGCCATTCCCGCTGCTGGCTGTAGATCGTGCCGAACGACAGCCCGCCGACCGAGAGCGCGACGACGCTCGCTCCGAGCCAGTCGAACGAACCTGACGCGGTCTCGTCGCGGCTCTCGCGGACGAACCTGAGGGTCGCCCAAAGCGCGATGACGCACAGCGGAACGTTGATGAGGAAGGCCGCGCGCCACGAGATCGAGTCGACCAGCATGCCCCCGACGAACGGTCCAAGGATCGTCGTGGCGCCGGATGCGCCCGACCAGAGGCCGAACGCGCGGCCCTGCGCTTCGCCGGTGAAGGTCGCGGTCAGGAGGGCGAGCGAGCCCGGCACCAGGAGTGCCCCGGCGGCGCCTTGGAGGATCCGGAAGACGATGAGCAGCTCCATCGACGGCGCGACGCCGCACAGCAGGCTGGTCACGAGGAAGCCTGCGAGGCCGAGCGAGAACATCCGCCTGCGGCCGAAGTAATCGTTCAGCGCGCCCGCGAGCACGAGGAGCGCGGAGAGCGTCAGGAGATAGGCGTTGTAGACGTACGACTGCGCCTCCAGCACGCCGAAGACGGACGACGGAAGCTCGCGCCCGATTCGCGGCAGCGCGACGTTCACGACCGTCGAGTCGAGGAACACGATCCCCGACGCGAGGATCGCGGCGAAGAGCGTCCAGCGTTCGGCGCGGCTCACAAGCGCTCGCCGGCCTCCACCGCCGCCGCGAGACGGTTCGATAGCGGCGCGAGCGGGCAGACCCACTTCGGGTCGTACACGCACGATGGGTGATACGCGAAATTGAGGTCGAGCACGAGCGTGTCGCCGCGCGAGCCGAGATCCGCGCCCTTCGCTGTGTCCAGGAGATAGCGGCAACCGCCGTAGGTCGTCTTGCCCGAGGTCGCGTCGCGGAACGGAAGGAACACGCCGCCGCTGTATTCGTCGAGCCACAGCACCTCGAGCGTGCCGATGGGGAGATCGATGGCGCCGAACCGCACGAACGGGATGACCCCGCCGGTGCTCGTGTCGACGTCGTAGCGCTCGTGTGGCATCGGCCGCACCGCCGCGGTGAACACGAACGCCGGGTCGTAGGCGTAGTAAGGGAGTCCGCGAAAGCCGGCGCGCTCGGGCTCGGGCAGGGCCGACTGCGGATGCGAGCGGAAGAGCTCGTCGCGGCGCTCGCGCCAGAGACGGTGCGCCGCGCGCGGATCGCGCTCGCGCAGCGAGCGGACCGCGTCGTACATCTCGCTGACGGTCCGGCGGTAGTCGGCGAGCTCGAGGAGCGGGTCGGTCACCTAGGGCGCGGTCTTCGCCGGCTCAGGGGCGAGCGCGTATGCCACGGCCTGCTCGGTCTTCATCGCGAGGCCCCGCTCGAGCGCGGCCTGCCGCTCGGGCGGGATGTCCGTGGCCAGAACGCGGCCTTCGGTCGTGCCCCACAGCGACGCGAGACCGACGCCGGTCCGCTTCGACATCGCGGTCCACGCGCCGACCAAGGTGTCCTGCCGCTCGATCTGCCCGCGAGCGCGCGCGAGCTCTGAGAAGTTGCTCAGCAGGAGCACGATCCCGCTCGAGTCGCCGGCCTCGACGAACATCTGGAGCGCCTCGCGCCAGTCGCGCTCGGCGTCATCGAGCTCGCCGAGATGCAGCGCTGACAGGCCCCTGGAGTGAAGGTCCCACGAGATATCGAAGCGATTCCCGAGCGCGCGATGCTGATCGAGCGCCTCTTGCGCGAGCGCGTGTGAGCGGAGGTAGTCCTCGCGTGTCCGGTTCCGGCCCTCCCCGTACACCGCGCCGAGAGCCCATGCCGCACGTCCGATCGCCGCCCGGTCCCCGCGTTTGCGGAGGATCACGAGGGCCTCCTCGAGGAGCGCCTCTCCGCGGTCATGCTCCTTCTCGCGGAGCAGGTACACGAAGGAGAGGTTGTACGCGGCCTTCGCGCGCTCGGCCTCGTCATCCAGCGCGCCCGCGAGATCGTACGCCGCGCGGTAATACCGCTCGGTCATCGCCATCTCGCCCATCCAGTAGGACAGACCGCCCGCCGCTTCGAGCGTGCGGAGTCGCTGGCGGGCATCGCCGGCCGGTAACGCGAGAACGCGGTCCGCCCATACCAGTCCCTCTCGCAGGTACCCGCGCACCTGCCAGAACCGCCACAGCGCGAACACGAGCCGTGAGGCGTCGTCGACGCGGCCGCGGCCGATCGCGCACTCGAGAGCGGCACGCATGTTGTCGTGCTCGAGCTCGAGCAGATCGAGCCAGCGCCGCTGGTCGTTGCCCTGGATCTCCGGCGCGGCGCGTTCCGCGAGCGCGAGGTAGGCCTCGAGATGACGCTGACGGACCGCCGCCGCTTCGTCGCTCGCGTCAAGACGCTCCATCGCGAACTCGCGGATCGTGACGAGCATCCGGAAGCGAGGCTCGCCCGCGGCCTCGAGCTGCCGGATCAGGCTGTTGTCGAGCAGCTCCGACATGCGTTCGAGCACGTCGCCACCGACCTCGCTGCCGGGCCCGCACACGGCCTCGAGCTGGTCGAGCATCGCTCCCGAGACGAACACACCGGCGCGCGTGAAGAGCCGCTTGAGCCCGTCGTCGAGGAGGTCGTAGCTCCACGCGATCGCGCCGCGCAGCGTCCGCTGGCGGTCGGCGCGATCCAGTGACGTGCTCGCGAGCAGGTCGAGACCCTTCTTCAGGCGCGGCAGCATCGCCTGTGGCGAGAGGAGCTTCACGCGTGCCGCGGCGAGCTCGATCGCCAGCGGAAGACCGTCGAGCCGGTAGCAGATCTCCGCGACCGCCGGGGCGTTCTCCGCGGTGACCATGAAGTCGGGCTTCACCGCGCGTGCGCGCTCGATGAACAGCTTCACCGCGTCCGATTGCGCGAGGAATTCGAGCGACGGGAGGCGCTGCGGATCGGGAAGCTCGAGCGGCGGCACCGGGAACTCCTGCTCGCCCGAGAGGCGCAGCGGTGCGCGACTCGAGGCGATGACCTTGAGGTCGGGCCCGCTCGCGAGGAGCGCCGACACGGACGACGCTGCCGGGAGGATCTGCTCGAAGTTGTCGAGGACGAGCAGCATCCGCTTTCCGCGCACGTGCTCCAGAACGCGCTGGAGCGGATCTTCCTTCCCGCCGATGTTTACCCCGAGCGCATGCGCGATGGTCGACGGCACCAGCGTCGGATCGCTGATGGGCGCGAGCGGTACCCAGAACGCGCCGTCGGGAAAGCCCGTGGCCGCCTCGGCCGCGAGCTGCAGCGACAGCCGCGTCTTCCCGGTGCCGCCGGGACCGGTGAGCGTCAGCAGGCGTGTGCCGTCGAGCAGTCGCAGCCCAGCGCGGATCTCCGGTGCGCGCCCGATGAACGTCGTCACCTGGGTGGGGAAGTTGTTCGGCGTGCGGTCGAGACTGCGGAGCGGCGGGAAATCGTTCGGCACGCCGGCGATCACGAGCTGGTAGATGCGTTCCGCATGCGCGAGATCCTTGAGCCGGTGTTCGCCGAGATCGCGGATCGCGATGCCGTCGCCGAGGTCCGGGCCGGCGAGCGCCGCGGTCGTGCCAGAGAGAAGCACCTGGCCGCCGTGCGCGATGTTCGCGATGCGCGCCGCGCGATGGACGTCGATGCCGACGTAGTCCGCGCCCGCCTCGCGGCTCGCCGGCGTTCCCTGTCCGGTGTGCATACCCATGCGTACGCGCACGACCGCGTCGTGCGGGAACTGTGTGGAGGCGAGCGCGCGCTGCGCCGCCTCGGCGGCGCGGACCGCGGCCACCGCGTCGTCGAAGACGAGGAACAGCGCGTCGCCCTCGATCCGCACCTCCGTCCCTTTCGCGAACGCGGCGCGGAGCGTCTGCGTATGCGTCGCGAGCACCTCGTGATAGCGGTCCGTGCCGAGCGCGTTCAGCAGCTTCGTCGAGCCCTCGATGTCGGTGAAGAGGAAGGTCAGGGTGCCGCTCGGCAGGCCGCGGTAGTTCACCAGCCGATTGTCCGCTCGCGGTCGCCGAGTTGCCAATCGAGCCGCGCGGGCCTAGACATGTCCCGCATGGCAACGACGCGCGGCGAGCTCGGCGACGCGCTCTCCAGCATCGCGCTGTTCGCCGATCTCAGCGCGGCTGAACTCGAGTCGGTGGCGCATATCGTCGACGAGCGGCGGTTCGCCGACGGCGAGCGCATTCTGCGTCAGGGACTCTCGGGGTCGGGCTTTTACATCATCCTTTCCGGCGAAGCCATCATCCGCGTCGACGGGAAGGACTACGGAACGCTCGGGCGCGGCGACTTCTTTGGCGAGATCTCAGCGCTGCTCGGCGATCCGCCGGTCGCCGACATCGTCGCCGCGCGAGGCCTGCACTGCGCGATCATCCCCGGACCGGCGCTCGAGGAGTTCATGGTCGGACATCCGCGGGTGATGTTCCGCATGCTGCAGAACGAGGCCCGCAAGCTACGGACGGCAACGCGCTGGCGGAGCTAGCCGGAGAGCCGTTCCCGCCCGGCGAGTACCCCGTCGTGGTCGTCGGCAGTGGCCCCGGCGGGCTGCAGGTGTCGTACTCGCTCACGCGCTACGGGGTTCCGCACGCCGTCCTCTCGGCCGATCCGGCGCCCGGCGGGATGTTCCGGCGCTGGCCGTTCTTCCAGCGCCTCCTGTCGTGGACGAAACCGTATGCGCCGTTCGAACGCGGCACCCGCTACTACGAGCGCTACGACTGGAACTCCCTGATCCCGGACGACGACCGGTACCGCGCGATCCAGCCACGGCTGATGGACGGCACCTCGTACTTCCCGGCGCGCGCCGAGATGGAGCAGAACCTCGCGACCTTCGCGCGCGATACCGGCATACGCGTGCGCTACGGCACGCGCTGGACAGGAACGTCTCGCGAAGGCGAGGGCTTCCGGCTCGAGACGACGGCCGGCGAATATCGCGCTCGCGTCGTCGTGTTCGCGTTCGGCTTGGCCGAGCCGTGGAAGCCCGACATCCCGGGGATCGAACACGTTCCCCACTACGCGGACACGCGCGCGCCGGAGACGTATGCGGGAAAGCGCATCTTCATCATCGGGAAGGAGGTCTCGGCCTTCGAGCTCGCGAACGGTTTCCTCCCCTGGGCCCGTCAGATCGTCCTCGCGTCGCCGCGACCGACGCAGCTCTCGGTGGTCACGAACTCGCTCGTGGGAGTGCGCGCGCGTTACGTGCAGCCATACGAGGACCACATCCTCGGCGGTGGCGTCGTGATCATGAACGCGTCGATCGACGAGGTCTCGCGGGCCGGCGAGGGCTTCCGCGTCCGCACCACGCGCAGCGACGGCGGTGGGGCGACGGTGTTCGAGTGCGACGATGTCATCGCCACGACCGGTTTCCAGCCACCGCTCGGGGATCTCACCGCGCTCGGCGTCGTCGTGTCCGGCCGCGAGCGCATCCCGTCGCAGACGCCGCTGTTCGAGAGCATCGGCGTGCGTCACCTGTACTTCGCCGGAACGGTCACGCGGGGCGCGCCGGGCCTAAAGAAGCACGGCCTGCCGAGCAGCTCTGGCGCGGTGCATGGCCACCGCTACAACGGGCGCATCCTCGCACGACACATCGCACGTACGTACTTCGGCATCGATCCGGCCCGGCCGACGCTCGCGCGCACCGAGGTGCTGAACTACCTTCTCGCGGAGCTCACGCATGCGCCGGAGCTCTGGCACCAGAAGTCCTACCTGGCGCGCTCGATCCTCATGGATGGCACCCGCGGCATCATCGACGATGGCATCGTGCCACTGCAGCTGTTCGTCGATGGTGAGGGTGCCGATGGTGTCGCTGTCGCGGTCGAGGCGAACCCCAAGGGCGAGATCTATCCCGCGGTGTATGTTCGCAAGAACAACGTGCTCACCGAACACCTGCTCCCGCCGAACCCGCTGCTGGACTTCGAGACCACCGAGCACCGCGCGCAGCTGACCGCCGCTCTCGCGCCGCTCTTCTAGCGCAGCTTGAGCGCGGCCGACGCGAAGAGACCGCCGAGCTCGCGCGCGGTCGTCGGAAAGGCGTTCACCGTCTGGGCCAGCGTCTCGATCGGCGTCCGCAGCTTGATGGCGAGGACGGCCTGGTGGATCGCTTCGCCGGCGCCGACGCCGCCGATGAAAGCGCCGACGACGATCTTGTTCGCGCGGTCGACGACGATCGTCGCGTGTCCCATGTCAGCCTCGACGATGTAGCCCTTCGAGGTCTTCGGCAGACCGATGGCCTCCTCGAACGCATCGATACCACGCTCGCGTGCTTCCTCGAGGCGGAGGCCGACCGCCGCCGCCTCGGGGTCGGTGTACACGACGCGCGGGATCGCGCTGAAGTCGGCGCGCGCGTCGTCGCCGAGCGCGATGCGTACGGCCATCTCGCCCTCGTAGTGGCCGAGGTGCGTGCTGAGCTCGTGCCCGATCACATCGCCGACGGCAAACACTCCG
>JBKPCZ010000082.1:0-8207 GCA_046727665.1 Chloroflexota bacterium | reverse complement strand
GTTCATGGCCGTGCGCGTGACCGGCCGCAAGAAGGTGGTCGTCGCCACGGAGGTCGACTACACGTACCAGCGCACGCTCCGCACGTACGCGCGCGGTCCGGAGCTCGAGATCATCGAGGTGCCGACCGCGCAGCTCGCGTCATCGGCGGCCGACGCCGCATGCCTCATCGTGCAGCATCCCGACGCGTTCGGAACGCTCGTCGAGGTGAAGCAGATCGCCGACGCGGCGCACGCGGCCGGCGCGCTCTGCATCCAGGTGACGGAGCCGCACGCGTGCGCGCTCCTCGAGCCGCCGGGCGCGCTCGGCGTCGACATCGTCGTTGGCGAGGGCCAGCCGCTCGGCATCACGATGTCGTACGGCGGTCCCCACCTCGGGATCTTCGCGTGCCGCGAGGCGCTGGTGCGCCAGATGCCCGGACGCATCGCGGGTCAGACCGTGGACGCGAACGGCACGCGGGGCTTCGTCAACACGCTTCAGACGCGCGAGCAGCACATCCGCCGCGAGAAGGCGACGAGCAACATCTGCACCAACGAGGCGCTCGCCGCGATCACCGCGGCGGTGTATCTCTCGCTCCTCGGCCCCGAGGGCCTGCGCTCCGCGGCGCGTGCCGGCGTCGAGCGCGCGCACGCGCTGGCGAAGCGGCTCGCGGCGATCCCGGGGTGCGCGATCGCGAACGACGGGCCGTTCTTCGATAGCTTCACGCTCCGCACCGAGGTCGGCGGATGGGACCTTCGCGATGCGCTCATCGCGCGCGGCATCCAGGTCGAGGCCACCGCGTCGCACTACGTCGATGGGAAGCGCCGCGGTCGCGACGACGTGATCATCCAGTGCACCGAGATGACGACGGATGCGGACGCCGACGCGCTGGTGGACGCGGTCGCGGACCTCGCGCGCACCGGCGAGCGGGTGGCCGTCAAGTGACGGTGCGAACCCAGGTCGTGCCGGACGTCGGCGCGAAGACACCGGTGTCCGCGCTCGAGCCGCTCCTCATGGAGCTCGCGCGCCCTGGTCGGAGCGGACGGCACATACGCGCGACGGCGTCGGCCGACATCCCGGACGCGTTCCAGCGCAAGACGCCGCTAAGGCTCCCGGAGCTCACCGAGCCGCAGGTCGTGCGCCACTACACGCACCTCGCGCAGCTGAACTACTCGGTCGATACGGGTATGTATCCGCTCGGCTCGTGCACGATGAAGTACAACCCGAAGGTGAACGATCGCGTCGCCACGCTGTTCGCCGACGTGCATCCGCGCCAGTCCTACCGCATGACGCAGGGCGTCCTCGCGCTCGCGTACGAGCTCGAGCAGCTGCTCGCGAAGATCACCGGGATGGACTTCGTGACGTTGCAGCCGCAGGCCGGGGCGCAGTCGGAGTTCACCGCGCTGCTCGTGTTCAAGGCGTACCACGCGAAGCGCGGAGAGGCCGCGCAGCGGCGTCGCATCATCGTGCCCGACTCCGCGCACGGGACGAACCCGGCGTCGGCGGCGATGTGCGGCTACCAGGTGACGACCGTGAAGAGCGACGCGCGCGGAAACGTCGACCTCGACGCGCTCAAGGCCGCGCTCGGACCCGACGTCGCGGGCTTCATGCTCACCAACCCGAACACGCTCGGCCTCTTCGAGGAGCGCGTGCGTGAGGTCTGCGACGCGGTGCATGCCGTTGGCGGCCTGGTCTACGGGGACGGCGCGAATATGAACGCGCTGCTCGGCCTCGCGCGGCCCGGCGATCTCGGCTTCGACTGCGTGCACATCAACGTCCACAAGACGTTCTCCACGCCACATGGCGCAGGCGGTCCCGGGGCGGGTCCGCTGTGCGTGAAGGCGCACCTGCGCCCGTTCCTGCCGAAGCCGTGGATCGTCCGCGAGGCGGACGGCTCGTACCACTACGACACCGCGCGCGAGGACCGCGAGCCGGCCGGTCTTGGGGACTCGATCGGCACGATCAAACAGCGACTTGGGAACTTCGGCGTACTCGTCCGCGCATATACCTATATGCGTACCCTCGGAGAGGAGGGCCTGGTGGAGACGGGACGCGACGCGATCCTGGCGGCGAACTACCTGCTCGCTTTGCTGCGGCCGGCCTACGACGTGGCGTACGACCGCGTCCCGATGCACGAGTTCGTCCTCAGCGCGGCGAAGCAGAAGAAGCAGGGCGCGTCCGCGCTCGACATCTCGAAGGCACTCCTCGACGAGGGGTTCCACTCGCCGACGGTGTACTTCCCGCTCATCGTGCCCGAGGCGATGATGATCGAGCCGACGGAGACCGAGCCGAAGGAGACGCTTGACGCGTTCGCCGCGGCGATGCTGCGCATCGCCGAGCGCGTGACGACCGACCCCGCCGCGGTGCGCGAGGCCCCGACGAAGGCGCCGCTCCGTCGCCTCGATGAGGTCGGCGCTGCGCGCAGACCGGTGTTGCGATACCTACCCGGGGCTCCAGGGGTCGCTACGCGCCCAGGGGCCCCTCCCCCTGAGCCCCTGCGATGAGGGTTTGATGCGAATCGGCGCGAAGCGACGATGAGCGTCGCGAGCCCGCGCCTCGCCGTCGCGATGGTGCGCCCGCCCCAGGCGCTGGTGAACCGCGGGCTCACCGACCTGCGCGCCGAGCCCGACGACGACTCGGAGCGCGTCGACCAGGCGCATTACGGCGAGCGGCTGACGCTGCTCACGCGCGACGGTGACTGGTTCTACGCGCAGGGCCCGGATCACTACTTCGGGTGGGTGCAGGCCGATCACCTCGACGAGGTCGGCGCCCCCGAGCGGCGCATCGTCGGCGTGGTCGTCGCGGATGTCCGCTCCGCCCCGACCGACGCCGCGCCGATCATCGACCGGCTGCCGGTCGCCGCCCCGCTCGCGATCCAGGAGCGGCAGGGCGAGTGGCTGCGCATCAGCTACGACGGCTGGATCGCTTTCCGCGACACCGTCGACATCGCGCAGCTCGCCTCCCGCTTTCCGGTGCCCGGAGACCTGCTGCGCACAGCGGAATGCCTGCTGGGCGTGCCCTATCTCTGGGGCGGCACGACGGCGGACGGGATCGACTGTTCGGGGTTCACACAGCTCGTGTACCGTTTGAACGGGGTGGGCCTCGACCGTGACGCCGACCAGCAGGCGATGGAGGGCCGAGCCGTGAGCGCAGCGCGCCCCGGCGATCTGTTCTTCTTCGGTGATGAGCGCATCACGCACACCGGCATCGCGACCGGCGAGCGCGAGTTCCTGCACGCGCCGCAGTCCGGGGCCTTCGTCGAGCGCTCGGCGTTGACACCGGCTCGCAACGTGCGCGCCATCCGCCGGTACCTTCCGGACGAGATGTGACCGAGCCCGCCGCGCGTCGCCAGGCTCAGGATGCGGATCGGCGCACCGACCGCGAGCTCGTGTACGCCGCGCGCGAGGGCGACATGGACGCGTTCGACGCGCTCTTCTACCGCTACCGCGACGGCATCTTCCGTCTCGGCCTTGCCATCACGAAGGACCCTTCGGCCGCGGAGGAGATCGCGGTCGACACGTTCACGCGCGCGCACCGCGCGCTGGCACGTCTCGAGCCCGAGGGATCCCTGCGGCCGTGGCTGTATCGCGTCGCGGTCAACCTGTCGTACAACCGCCGCCCGCGCAAGAACGTGATCATCAGCCCGCTCGAGGATTCGGCGAACGACACGCTCCAGAGCGAGGAGCGCTCGCCGTCGACGCTCGCGGAGCAGGCAGAGGTGCGGCGCATCGTGCTCGCGGCCGTCGACACCCTCGGACCGAAGCACCGCATCGTCGTGGTCCTCCACTACATGAACGGCCTGAACCTCGCGGAGATCGCCCAGGTGGTGGACTGCCCGATCGGCACGGTGAAGTCGCGGCTCCACTACGCGCTGCGGCGCCTCCGAACGCATCTTTCGGCACATCCGGAGTTCGGTATCGAACCAACGGCGCTGCTCGCGCCTAGTGCAAGGCAGACGGTCGCCCAGGTCGTCGAGCCACTTTCAGGCGAACCGCGATGAGGTCGTTCTCCGTGGCATGCCGCACGGCCGATCAAAAGATGGCGGAGCTCTTCACCGGAGAGCTGGAGCTGCGCGAGCGTCTCGAGCTCGAGGCGCACGCCGATGGCTGCGTCCGGTGCGGCGCCGCGCTGCGAGACCTCGCGACGATCTCTGTGGCCCTCGATCGCGCGTACGCGCCGCTGCGCCGGCGCGGAACGCTCCTGTCGCCGGCGCGCGTGCGGCTCGCGGCACGGGCGCAGCCGCAAGCGACCGTTCCATGGTGGCGTATCGGATTCGTCGGCCGGCTGTCCGAAGCCACGATGGCACTCGGCTTCGCGGCGCTCGTTCTCGGCGGCTCGCTCGACCTGGCGGTGAAGCCGGAAGCGGTCCCGTCCGTGCCGGCGAGCTCATCGGCGTCGTCGACGTCGATCATCAAGGACTACATGCGCACGCAGCCGCCGTATGAAGAGACCGCGTACCTGCGCTGGCTGCGGTTCCAGCTGCGCGCTATCGGCGCGGACCCCCTCCCAACGGCGCGCTACCCGGTGGGCGGCCAGTTCGACGTCGAACAGTTCAGCAGCGAGGACGACTGGCTCAACTCCGGAGCCCCTCGCTAACCGGAGCCGACCACCACGGCGTCCCACCGCGCGCGCGCTCTCCTCCTTTCACTCCTAGCCGCCCTGATGCCGCTGGTCGCCGCCTGCTCGCCAGCGCCACCGACTCGTCGGGATGTGGTGCTCGGGATCGCCGGCGAACCGCGCGCCATCTTGGGCGATGAGCCGAGCGCGCAGGTGCTGCAGGCCGCCGTGACCGAAGCGCTCGTGCGTCGCGACCCGGACGGTGGATTCGTCGCGCGCCTCGCGACCGAGGTCCCAACGCTCGCGAACGGCGGCGCGCGGATCGTGACCGATGCGACCACGCCCACCGGGCGTCTGGTCGCGACGTTCGAGCTGCGCAACGACGCGCGCTGGCAGGACGGCGAGTCCATCACCACCGATGACGTGCGGCTCGCGTTCGAGGACGACCGTGCCGCGCCGCCGGGGACCGCACGGCGGTGGATGGCCGATCGCGTGGAGCGTGTCGAACGTGTCGACGACCGGACGATCCGCTTCGTCTATCGCTCAGGGGAGCGCTGGGACCTGTATCCGCTCGTCGCCCGCGTGTTACCCACACACATCCTGGTGAACGCGTCCGCGGAGACGCGTGCCCGCTATCAGCGTGAGCCTATGCATGCCGGCCCCTTCGCGGTGGCCGCGTGGATCCCCGGATTCGGCATGACGCTCAGCGCCTTCCCGCGCTACGTCGGCGGCGCGCCGGCGCTGGGGCGCATCGAGGTCCGCTTCTACGGCGATCGCGGCGCGGTCGTCGACGCGCTGCGGCGTGGCGAGGTGGACATCGCGGGCGCGCCGGCGGTCGAGGCCGATCTCGCGCGCACGCTCGATCGATTCGCGGATGGCCCGCGGCTCCAGGCGCTGTACAAGGCGGCGAACGCGGTGGCGATGCTGCGCTTCGGCACGACGGGGACGGTCTTCACCGATCCGCGTCTGCGTGAGGCGGTGGAACTCGCGCTCGATCGCCGCTCGCTGGTCGAGGCGATCTTCGCCGGCCGCGCCCGTGTGCCCCGCTCGTACCTCGTCGCTCCGCTGTGGGCGGCGACCGAAGTGCTCGACGTTCCGAAGCTCGATCGCGACGGCGCTCGCGCACTGCTCGCCGCCGCGGGCTTCCGCAGCGGGCGGCTGGGCGTCCTCGAGCGAGGAGCCGAGCGCATGACGGTGACGCTGCAGGTCGCGACCGGTTCGCAGGCGAGGATCGACGCGGGCCGGCGTCTCTCCGGTGATCTCGCCGCCGTCGGCATCGCGGCGACTGTGCTCGAACGCTCGCCCGCTGATGTGCTCGACGCGGTGGCGCGCGGCGAGTTCGACCTCGCGCTCCTGCCCGAGCGCACCGACGACCCGCAGCTCGCTTCGGACCGTTACCGAGGTCTTGTCGGACCCTGGTTCGACGTGCTTCTCGACGCCGCGGCGGCCGCACCGGAGCGGTCGGACAAACGTGCGCTGTATGCCGAGCTGCAGCGCCTCTGGGCTGCGGCGCTGCCGGCGATCCCTCTCTATCAGGAGCTCCTCGTCGATGTCGCTCCGCGCGGTCTCGAAGGGATCCAGCCCTCGCCCAACGGCGATCCCTTGACCTGGAACGCGGGCGAGTGGCACTTCGTGTCAAACGTGAACTGAACCGGAGGGGCGCCGGTAACGGGGTCAGATGGGACCGTATGTCCGTATGCGCGCCGTTTGTTGTTTGACGCGCTGATGGACGCGGGCCCAGAATGGCCATGTCCGCTCGCATGCACGGCCGCTAGGCCCGCTTGCGGGTGTCCATGGCACAACAGGAGGAGGAGCGCATGACCAAACGCCGCACCGGCATCTGGTCCGTCGTGGCGCTGCTCGCGATCGCATCGCTGCTCGTCAGCGCGTGCACGGGGGCGCCAACCGGCCAATCAACAACAGGCGGCACCACGCAGCCAGGCCAAGCGGATCCGAATGGCGAGATCACGCTGAACACCAGCGCCGAACCGGACACGATCGACCCGCAGAAGTCGTCGTTCGTCAACGAGATCGCGCAAGCGGCTTTCGTGTTCGAGGGTCTCATGACCTTTGACCCGAAGACGACGAAGCCGGTCCCGGCAGCCGCCGCGGCCGCGCCGAAGGTCTCGTCTGATGGTCTCAAGTACACCTTCACCCTGAAGGATGGTCTTAAGTACTCGGACGGTCAGGCTCTGACCGCCAAGAACTTCGAGTACGGCTTCCTGCGTGGGTGCGACCCCACGGCGGCAGGCGACTACGCCTTCGTCTTCTACATCATCGTGGGCTGCGAGGCCTACAACACGATGGACACGAAGAAGGCGACGCCGGCAGAGCTTTCGGCGGCGCGCGCTAAGGTCGCCATCAAAGCGACCAGTGACAAGGACATCGAGTTCACGCTCACCGAGCCGGCCCCGTACTTCGTCCCGATCACCGCCCTGTGGCAGGGATGGCCGGTGCGTGAATCGGACGTCACCAAAGGCGGCGACAAGTGGACCGAGCCCGCGACCTACATCGGCAACGGTCCCTTCAAGCTGACCGAATGGAAGCACAACGAGAAGCTGGTCTTCGAGCGGAATGACAACTACCGCAAGAAGATCCAGATCAAGAAGGTCACCAAGGTCATGATCAACGAGGCGGCCGTCTCGTTCGCCGCCTACCGCAACAACGAGCTCGACTTCTTCGGCGTCAGCCCGACGACCCTCCGCACCATCGAAGGGGACGCTGAGCTCAAAGCGCAGATGACGGACGCCGGCGGCTCGTGCAGCTACTACTGGGGCTTCAACGTCCGCCGTCCGCCCTTCGACGACATCAACATCCGGATGGCCTTCGCGAAGGGCTTCGATCGCGCTGCCTACGTGAAGGACGTCGAGCAGGGCATCGGCAAGGTCGCCGACGGCGGATTCATCCCGCCGGGCTTCCCTGGCTACGACAACACGGACAGCGAGCAGAAGCAGGACTTCGCAGGCGCGAAGGCATTGCTTGACAAGGCCGCCCCGGCTTCGAAGGCCGGCCTCACCGGCGTCAAGCTCACCTTCTCATCTAACGCCACGAACAAGGCCCGGGCCGAATGGGTCCAGAGCCAATGGAAGACGAACCTCGGCGTAACGATCGAGCTCGACCCCGTCCAGAGCACGGCCTACTCCGCGCTCTTCAAGAAGGGTCAGGACTCGCCGCAGCTGTTCTTCCTCGGCTGGTGCGCGGACTTCCCGGACGCGCAGAACTGGCACTCGACCGTCTGGGCGACCGGTGGCATCAGCGCGGCACGCACGGGCTACTCCAGCAAGACCTTCGACGAAAAGACGAAGGCCGCTGACAAGGAGCCCGACGCCGCGAAGCGCGACGCCCTCTACCTCGAGGCTGGAAAACTGCTGAGCAAGGACGCTCCCGCAGCGTGGATCTTCTACGAGTCCGCGAAGCGTCTCACCAAGCCTTGGATCAAGGGCATCGTCGCCAACCCGATCGACTACGGCATCCCGGGGTACTTCTCCCTGGAGACCATCTACGTCGCCAAGCACTAAGCCTCGTTAACGAAGCAAAGCGCGAGAGGGCCGGCGGGAACGCCGGCCCTCTCTCATTCCACTCGAGGACAAGCAGTGACGACACCGAGCAGGGCCGAGCGGGCGAGTTTCGAGTGAGCGAGGACCCCGAGCCGCGGCAGGACCCGCGGCGCGCT
>JBKPCZ010000081.1:0-4323 GCA_046727665.1 Chloroflexota bacterium | reverse complement strand
TCGGGCGATCCGGACGGGTGGTTCATCGGTTTCGCGTCGTTCGAGCAGCCGTCCATCGCCTTCGCCGCGGTGTTCGAGGAGTTCCACGAGGGCCCCGGCAACTTCGCTTCGCAGACGGCCGGCACAGCGGCGCGAGCCGTCGTGGGTGCGAAGTTCGGCGTGAAGTAGCGCCTGGGCACGATCCGCGTCGAAACGGCGATCCGTGCGCCGGCCGAGCGCTGCTTCGATCTGGCGCGCAGCGTGTCGGCTCATCTGTCGTCGACGGCGCCGACCGGCGAGCGCGTGGTCACGAAGACCTCGTCGGATCTGCTCGGGCCCGGTGACGAGGTGACCTGGGAGGCGACGCATCTCGGTGTGCGTCAACGACTTACCTCACGCATCACGCGCTTCGAGCGGCCGAGCGTCTTCGAGGACGAGCAGACCGCCGGACCGTTCGCGAGCTTCTGGCATCGGCATGAGTTCGCGGTGACCGACGGCGCGTGCGTCATGACCGACGTGGTGCGTTACCACGCTCCTTTCGGACCGATCGGATGGCTTGTCGAGCGCGCGTTCCTCGATCGTTATCTCCGTTCGTTCCTCGAGCGACGCGCTGGGCAGCTGCGCATGCTCGCGGAATCCGCGAGGTGAGGCTGCTACTGCGTCTGGTCCTCGCGGCCATCGTCGCGTACGTCGTGATCGGTCTCGTGTATTCGACGTGGTGGACGGCCTACATCGAGCTGAATCGCACCGGCCACGGCGACCTGCCGCCGCCGTGGTCTAGTCCGATGGCGTTCCTCGTGTGGTTCGTCCTGCCGGCCGTGCTGTGGCCGTGGAATCTCGTCGGGATCCAACACGCGCCCGAGATCCTCGTGGCGTGTGTGTACCTCGGGACATCCGGCCTGTTCTACCTCGCCGCTTCCCGACGGTCCGCCCCGCGGCGCCTAAAATCGACGTATCCCGACCATCACTGACGCCCCGGCGACGCGTCGCCTCGACAACGGGCTGGTGCTGTACGCGCTCGAAGCGCGGCACGCGCCGGTCGTGTCGCTGTGGGTCTGGTACCACGTCGGTGGTCGCAACGAGGTCCCGGGCACCACCGGCATGTCGCATTTCCTCGAGCACATGCTCTTCAAGGGAACGCCGAAGCATCCAAAGGGCGATCTTGACCGGCTGCTCGCGCGCTACGGGGCGCAGTGGAACGCCTTCACCAGCGAGGACGTGACCTGCTACTTCGAGACCGTGCCGAAGGCGCACTACCAGACCGCGCTCGAGCTCGAATCGGACCGCATGCGCAACGCGCTCATCTCGCTCGAGGAGACCGAGGCCGAGCGCACCGTGATCGTGAGCGAGCGCGAGGGCTACGAGAACGATCCGTCCTTCCTCCTCGGCGAGGAGCTGCAGGCCGTCGCGTTCAGCCGGCACACCTACGGTCAGGGCGTCATCGGGAGCAAGGACGAGATCAAGCTCATGACGCGCGATGGCCTATACGCGCACTACCGCCGCTTTTACGCGCCGAACAACGCGTACGTCGTCGTGACCGGCGACGACGAGCCCGAGCGTCTCATCGAGGACGCGGCCGCGGCGTTCGGCGCGCTCGACCCCTCGAGCGATCTTGGCGAGCCGCCGAAGGCGCCCGAGCCGGAGCAGCACGGCGAGCGGCGCGTCGTCGTGCACCGTGCGGGTGGCACGCTCCCGATCGTGATGCTCGCGTTCCGCGCGCCTCGTGCCACCGATCCGCGTGCGGCCGCGATCTCCGCGCTCGCCGTGGCGCTCGCGGGCACGTCGGCCGGCAGCGACGGCGCCTCCGGGCGCTCGTCGCGTCTGCACCGCGCGCTCGTCGAGACCGGCCTCGCGACGGACGTCGACGCGTCGTTCCAGCTCATGAAGGACCCCTACCTGTTCTTCGCCGACGCGACACTGCGCCCGGGGATCAAGCACGCGGATGTCGAGCGCGTCCTTCTGGAAGAGCTCGCGAAGCTCTCGAGCGAGCTTCTCGCGGAGGACGAGTTCGCGCGCGTGCGGCGCCAGCTCCTGGCCGCGACCGCGTTCAACACCGACACGATCACCTGGCGTGCGTACCGCTGCGGGCAGCTGCTCTCGACGGGCGCGGCCACGTCGATCAGCGAGTGGTACGACAAGCTCGCCGCGGTGACGCGCGAGGAGATCCGCGACGCGGCGAGCGCTCTGTTCGTGGAGCGGTCGCGCAACGTCGGGTGGTTCGTCCCAGAGAGCGACGCGTCGTGAACCGCGTCCACCGCAGTGCGCTCGACAACGGACTACGCCTCGCGGTCGTGCCGATCGCCGGTCTGCGCTCGACCGCGGTGCTCCTCGCGGTGGAAGCAGGACAGTGGTTCGAGCCCGCGGGCCGACCGGGCGTCGCGCGCCTCGTCGCGCAGACGATGCTGCGCGGCACGGCGAAGCGCGACGCAACCGCGTGGGCCGGAGCGCTCGACGCCCTCGGCGCGGTCGCCCGCCTCGATGTCGGCGCACACGGCGCGGTCTTCAGCGCGCAGTGTCTGGGCGACGACCTCGGCGAGCTGCTCGCGTTGATGTCCGAGGCCGTGCGCACGCCCGCGCTGGCCGACGCCGAGGTCGAGTTCGTGCGCGGCCAGACGCTCGCGCGTCTCGAGAAGGACGAACGCGACACGCGCGCGGTATCGGACCGCGCGTGGCGGCAGCTCGTGTATCCCGCCGGCCATCCCTTTCACGCGCCGCCGATCGGCGACGCCGAGGTGGTCCGCTCCGCGACGCCGTCGGAGCTCCGCGCGTTCCACAAGAGCGCGATCGCACCCGACGGCGCGGTGCTCGTCGTCGCTGGCGGCACGACCACCGCTGCCGCGAAAGATGCGGCGGAGCGCGCGTTCGGCAAATGGTCGAAGCGCACGCAGCCGGACGACGCTGGCTATCCGCTGGTCACACTCGCGACCACGAAACGGCGCGTCGAGCTCGTGCCGGACAAGACGCAGAGCGACGTCATCATCGGCTGGCCGGGCCTGCCGCGGAACGATCCGCGCTTCACCGCCGCGCGCGTCACGAACATGGTCTACGCGGCCGACACCTTCGCCAGTCGGGCCGGCAACGTGATCCGCGATCAGCTCGGTCTCGCGTACTACGTGTTCAGCGCGGTGGGGACGAGCCGCGGGCAATCGCCGTGGATCGTCCGCATGGGCGTGAATCCGCAGAACGTGCGCCGCGCGGTCGAGGTCGCGCTCGACGAGCTGCGGAAGGTCACGGTCGGCGAGATCGCCGACGACGATCTCGCGCTCGCGAAGGACAAGCTCGTCGGCGAGCTCGACGTCGCGCTCGAGAGCCCGGGCGGCGTCGCCGCGATGGTGCTCGAGGCCGAGATGTTCGAGCTCGGGGAGGACCACTTCGAGCGCTATCCGCGCGAGCTCCGTGCGGTGACGAAGGAGCAGGTCGTCGAGACCGCGCGCGCGTTCCTTCCGCCGGACCGCTACGCGCTCGCCGTCGCGGGCCCGGCGCTGCCCGAGGCGCTGGTGTGAGCGTGCGCTTTCCGCCTGATGTGGTCGAGCGCTTCGACAAGATCAACGTCGTCGACATCCAGACCCGGTCGGCAAAGGGCACGCAGCACGCGATCCCCATCTGGATCGTCGTCGTGGACGGCGTGCCCTACGTTCGTTCGGTCCGCGGGGCGCGCGGACGCTGGTATCGCGAGCTGCTCGAGCGCGGTGAGGGTGCGGTGTTCGCGGCCGGCAAGAGCGTCCCGGTGCGCGCGACGCGCGACACCACGCCCGAGGCGATCGAGGCCGTGAGCGCGGCGTTCCGCAGGAAGTACGCGCGCGCCGGTCAGTCCCTCCGGTCGATGCTGCGTCCTGACATCCTCGATACGACGGTGCGGCTGGAGCCCTAGACCCGCGTGGCCGCGGCGCGCGCTGCGGCGACGATCGCCGTCGTGAGCTCGGCGCGCGTGGCCGTCGCGGCCTGTGCCGCGCCCTGGATCTCGTACGCCACCGCGATGTCGCGCAGGCGCGGCAGGTCGAGCGCGTCGAGCTGGCGGACCAGCAGCTGCTCGCCCTGCGCGTAGACGTCGAACGGGTCGAGGATCGGATGCGGGCCCGCCGGTGGCGCGGGCGCGGGTTCCACCTCGGGTGCCGGCCGATCGAACAGCGGCGCGACGTTGCGCGCCACCGGGCGCCGCGGCGGGCCCTCGAGCGCGCGATCCAGCGCGCCCTTCAGGTAGACGGGCGTCAGACCGGTCGCCCAGTACATCAGGCTTTCGCGCGACGGCTGTGTGGTCTCGCGTCGACTCCGCTGCGGCTTGGATCCAGGGTCGAGCGGTACGAACTCGACCCAGCCCTCCCACATCGTGGCGCCAGGTCGGCC
>JBKPCZ010000080.1:0-4763 GCA_046727665.1 Chloroflexota bacterium | reverse complement strand
GATCATGCCCGACATCCTCGCGAACGCCGGCGGCGTGGTCGTGTCGTACTTCGAATGGGTCCAGAGCCGGGCGCAGTTCTACTGGGAGCTCGACGAGGTCGAGAAGCGTCTCGAGATCTACATGCGCCGCGCGAGCGACCTCGTGCTCGCCAAGACGAAGGTCTACGAGTGCACGCCGCGCGAGGCCGCGTTCATCGTCGCGGTGGAGCGCGTTGCGAGCGCGATCGAGAAGCGGGGGATCTTCCCCTAGCGGCCGACGTCGCTTAGCCGAGGAAACGTTCGTACATGCGCCGCAGGAGACGTCGTCGCTTGTTGTCGGGACGACGCTCCCAGTCACGGCCGAGCCTGTTGAGCACGACCGTTACCGGACCGCGCTCCACGGCGAGTCCGAAGTGCCCGGGTGCGAAGGGGCTCTCGTACACGGTCCAGGCGGCTCCCTCGCGGACAGCGACCGCGCCGAAGAAGAATCCCATCGCCGACTCGAATGACGCACGGTGTCGGCGCACGAGGAGTCCTCGATCGTCGACGAACACCTTGAAGTACAGATCCTCAAGGGTCTCCAGCGACGCTCGCTCGGGTGCGATGACGACGCCGCGAGCTCGAGCGAACTCGGCGAGCCATCCGAGCGACCGATCGCGCAACGCCAGCAGCTCCCGTTCGGCTACGCGGACCGACGCGAACTTGGGAAGGTCGTTGCCCCGGCGTTGCAAATACGAACGGGCGCGTAGTAGTTGTTCTTGGCGAATGTGACGCGCGCGTGTGCAACTCAGGCCATCGTAGGGGCCACGTCGGAGGTGGCCCATGAAGGCGCTTCGTGTCGCCGCACTCGTCCTTTCGGTCCTGTGTCTCGCGGTTCTCGTGTCGCCCGCGGTCGCGTCCGGACCCGTGTTGTCGTCCGCGGCCGCGCCCACGTCGGAGGCTCCGTCCATCACGGCCTTGGGTGTCGGCGTCGCGCAGCCGTCGGCTGCGGATCCCTTTGCGATCGGGCAAACGCTGTACATCGGCGTGCAGTCGACGGCCGACGCCGCGGGTCTGCAGCAAGCCGCCGATGATCTGTTGTTGCGGCTGGACACGATCAAGGGCGCGTTGGTCGCGGCCGGTGTACCCGCCGAAGGCATCCGGACCCAAGGCTTCAGCGTGAACCCGAATTTCGGTCCGATCAAGCCCGGCGGCTCACCGATGGAGATCGGTCAGCCCGCCAAGGTGACGTCCCTCAGCGTCAACGCCAACCTCAGCGCGGACGTGCCCTCGATCCGTCTGCTGCTCTCGGCGATGAACGCCGCGACGGCGAACGGCGCGACCACGGTCAACGCGAACGCAGGGAAGGGCGTCGGTCCATACGGCGTGAGTCAGCCGTCTGCCACCGAGCTCGCGAAGGCGACGGAGACGGCGATCGCGAACGCCCGAACGAACGCCGAGGCCATCGCCGCGGCGAGCGGCAAGAAGCTCGGCGGGATCCGCTCGATCTCGTCGCAGCTGCCGATGATGGGTTGCTGCCCGCCGAACTCCGGGTGGACGGTCCAGGTCACGGTCACGTTCGATCTCGCGTCCTAGCTGCTCACTCCTTGCATAAATATTCGCTCCGCCGCATAATATGCGGCCATGCCAGTGCGAGTGGCGATCGTCGGCGCGACGGGTTACGCGGGTGGCGAGCTCGCGCGTCTTCTCCTGCGCCACCCCGAGGCGCGGCTCGTCGCCGCGGTCGCCCGCGGCCGTCAGGGCGAGCCGCTGCGGGACGTGCAGCCGCATCTTCACGCCGCGCCGCCTTCACTCGCGGTGAGCGCGGATCCCGGCGACGCCGAGGTCGTGTTCACCGCTCTGCCGGCGGGTGAGGCCGCGAAGCTCGCACCGGCCTGGCTCGCCGAGGGCCGCGCGGTCATCGACATCGGCAGCGATTTCCGTCTGCGCGATCCCAAGGATTACCAGCAGTGGTACGGGTACACGCATCCCGCCCCGGAGCTGTTGAAGGAAGCCGTCTACGGCCTCACCGAGCTGACGCGCGAGCGCCTCCGCGGCGCGCGTGTCATCGCGAATCCCGGTTGTTATCCGACCGCGACGCTCCTCGCTCTGCTGCCCGCGCTGAGAGCCGGGCTCATCGACGACGACCTCGTCGTCGATGCGAAGTCGGGCGTCTCCGGCGCGGGTCACAACGTCGACGACGCCTACCTGTTCGGGACCATCGACGCGAGCGTGAGGCCGTACGGCGTGCCGAAGCATCGGCACACGCCGGAGATCGCGCAGGAGGTCCGCGGCGTGTCCGGGCGAGCGCCGCGTCTCACGTTCACTCCGCACCTCGTCCCGATGACGCGCGGCCTCATCGCGACCTGCTACGCGACGCTGCGCGACGGCGTCGATGCCTCGCGCGTCGCCGAGGCATACGCGACCGCCTATGCGGAGGAGCCGTTCGTCCGCGTCACGAGCTCGCCGCCCGCGACGAAGGCGACGCTCGGGAGCAACTGGTGTCTCGTGCACGCGGTCGTGGACGAGCCGAACCGGCGACTCGTCGCGTTCGCCGCCATCGACAACCTCGTGAAGGGTGCGGCCGGCTCGGCGATCCAGAACCTCAACGCGATGCGCGGCTACCCCGAGACGATGGGCCTCGAGGCGCTGCCGCTGTGGCCGTGAGGCCGGACGGACGCGGCGTCACCTTCGCGCAGGGCTTCCGGGCAGGCGCCGCGATGGCCGGCGTGAAGCACGGGCGGCCGGAGCGCCTCGACGTCGCGCTCATCGTGTCCGAGCGCCCGTGCAATGCGGCGGCGGTGTTCACGACGAACCAGGTCATCGCCGCGCCGTGCGTCGTCACGCGCCGACACGTGGAGCGCGGGCCGCTTCGTGCGATCGTCGTGAACTCGGGCAACGCGAACGCCTGCACCGGCGAGCAGGGCGAGCGAGATGCGATCGCGATGGCCGAGGCCGCCGCGCTCGTCGTCGGATGCTCGCCGTACGAGGTCGCGGTCGCGAGCACCGGCGTGATCGGATTCAAGCTGCCCGTCGAGCGGATCGCCGCGGTCCTGCCGGACATCGCGCTCGCCGCAGGCGGCTGGGACGACACCTCGCGCGCGATCATGACGACCGACACGCGACCCAAGGTCGCCGAGCGCGAGCTGCACCTCACCGCGGGCACGGTGCGCATCGGCGGCGTCGCGAAAGGCGCGGGGATGATCCATCCGAACATGGCCACGCTGCTCGCATTCGTCACGACCGACGCGGCGATCGAGCACGCCGATCTGCGGCGGATCGTGTCGCACGCGGCCGACACGACGTTCAACGCGATCTCCGTCGACGGCGACACGAGCACGAACGACACGCTGCTCGTGCTCGCGAACGGCGCGTCGGGCGTGACCCCGAAGGGCGGAGACCTCGCGACGTTCGAGGAGGGCCTTCGCACGGTGTGCGCGGAGCTGGCCCGGATGATCGTCGCCGACGGCGAGGGCGCCACCAAGGTCTTTGAAGTCCGCGTCCGCGGCGCGGCGTCGGCCGCCGACGCGCGCCTCGCAGCGCGGACGATCACGAATTCGAATCTCGTACGCACGGCCATCCACGGCGGCGATCCGAACTGGGGACGCGTGCTCGCGGCTGCGGGGCGCTCCGGCGCGCGCGTGGACGACCGCCGGGCCAGCGTGCGCATCGGCGAACTCTTCGTGTACCGGAACGGCGCGCCGGTCGCGGTCGCCGACGCGGACGTGCGCGCGCTGTTCGCGGCGTCCGCGGTGGAGATCGAGGTGAGCCTCGGCCTCGGCGACGGTCAAGCCGTGGCGTGGGGCTGTGACCTGTCCGCCGAGTACGTGCGCATCAACGCGGAGTACATGACGTGACCGATCATCGGCGAAGCCTGCCCGACGTCGACCACTCGGGCGCCGCATCCATCGTGCTGAAGATCGGCGGCTCCGTGCTGGGTGAGGAGGCTGCGGCACTTGACGTCGTCGCCGCGCTGAACGATGCCGGGCACTCGTGCGTCGTCGTCCACGGCGGGGGACCGCTCGCGACAGAGTGGTCCGGACGTCTGGGCCTCGAGACGCGCTTCGTCCGCGGCCTCCGCGTGACCGACGCGTCGACGCGCGACGTCGCGCTCGCCACGATGGCCGGGCTTGCCAATACCCGCGTCGTCGCGGCGCTGCTCGCGCGCGGCGTTCCGGCGGTCGGTCTCTCGGGCGTCGACGGCGGGATGCTCCGTGCCGAACGCGAGGAGGCCGAGCTCGGCCTCGTCGGGCGCGTCACGCTGGTCGACAGCGCGCTGCTCGAAGAGCTGCTCGAGGCCGGGCGCGTGCCCGTGGTTGCGCCGGCCGCACTCGATACCAAGGACGGCGAGATCCTCAACGTGAACGGCGACGGTGCCGCCGGCGCTCTGGCCGCAAGCCTCGGCGCGCGCCTCTTGGTGTTCGTCACCGACGTCCCGGGCGTTCGCGCGAAGGACGGCAAGGTCATCACGTCGCTCGACACGGCCCGCGCGAAGGCGCTGGTCGACGACGGCACGATCGAGGGCGGCATGGTGCCCAAGGTCGAGGCCTGCCTTGTGGCCGCACGCGCCGGATGCCGCGCGGCGATCGTGGCGGCGCGCGGCGCCGAGGCGATCGAGAAGCTGCTGACCGGCGAGCAGGTCGGCACGGTCTTCGAGGCCGCGGCATGAGGGAGACCCTCACGCGCAAGCACCACCGGCAGCAGGCGCTGGTGCGGCTGGTGCGGCAGCAGCGTCTCTCGACGCAGGAGGAGCTCGTCCGCGCGCTCAAGACCGCGGGCTATCCCGCGACGCAGGCGACCGTGTC
>JBKPCZ010000079.1:0-6710 GCA_046727665.1 Chloroflexota bacterium | reverse complement strand
GTCCCGGATCGAGGACGTGAAGAGCGAGCGCAATCGTTTCGGCTTCTACATCCACTCGTCAAAGGAGAACGCCGTCCGCCGTTCGACGGTCGTCGGCAACATCTACGGCCTGCACCTGCAGGACGCGAACGACAATCTCGTCGAGGGCAACAACCTCATCCGCCAGACCTACAACAGCCCCGGCGGCTACGGGCTCTACCTGTATCGCAGCACCGGCAACCGCATCGTCGAGAACACCATCGAAAACAACGTGAACTGGGGCATCTGGTTCAGCGACGCGAAGGGCAACACCATCTTCCACAACAACGTCGCGGGCAACTCCCCGCAGGTGAGCGACAACAACCCTGATGCGAACCAGTGGTTCGACGCCGAGAAGAAGGAGGGCAACTGGTGGGCGGATTACAAGGGCACCGACGCCGACAAGGATTTCATCGGTGACGCGCCGTACGCGATCCTCGGGCCCGGTGGCGCCGTGGACGCGTATCCGTTCGTCGAGCGCGACGGCTGGAAGAAGAAGACGCGCTCCACGATCGACCACTACCAGCCACCGCTCGCGCGTCCCGCTCGCGAGGTGCGCCTCGTCGTGGTCGCAGGCGGCACGGTGGAGGTCGGCCGGCCGCGAGACGTCGCGCTCGCGTCGACCTCGGTGCGTGCCACGTCGATGGCGATCCAGACCGACGGACGGACACTGCTCGCGCTCGACGGAAAGACGCTGACGGCGCTGGACCTGACCGGCGGCGAGCCGAACACGCGCACCGTCGCGATCGACGGCGGGATCGTCGGCGCCAACCGCGACGGCGTCTCCGCGCTGATCGTCGGCGCGCGCGGCGCCGAGCAGATCGACCTCACCACCGGACAGCGGGAGTTCTTCGCCTACTCGAGCACGCCGCAGGAGCTCGCGCCGAGCTACAAGCACAACCACATCTTCGTCGCGACCCCGCGCGGGATCGACCTGCTCTATCTGAACCTCGGCGGCCGCACGCCGTACACGATCCCGCTCGACGGCCCGGCCGGCGCGATGTCCATGAACGGCTCGGGCACGCGCATCTACACCGCGATCCGGGCGAAGAACGTGATCGACGTCGTCGACACCGAGCAGTACGCCGTCGTTCAGCGCATCAGCATCGACAGCGAGGCCACGGCGATCGCCGTGTCGCCGCGCGAAGAAGCTCTGTACGTTGGCACCGCGAACGGCGTCATCGCGATCGATCTCGGCAACGAGCGCGTGCGCGCGCGCACGTCCTTCCTCGGCTCGGTGGTCGACATCGCGATCTCCCCCAACGCCGACGAGCTCTACGTCGCGCTCGCCGGCCTCGAGCATGCCGTCGCGGTCCTCGACACCGCGACGCTGCGCACCGCGAACATCATCCCGCTGCGGGCGGATCCCACGAAGCTGATCGCCGCGTCGTACTGAGTCACGTCCGCCGGTAGCGCCCGTCGCGGGTCATCGCCACCGCGCCACTGAGCAGCAGGCGGGCGAGCTCCGATTCGAGGTCCGCTCGCGCGCGACCGGCCCGCCGAGCGAGAGCGTCCACGTCGAGCGCTTCGCCGGAGAGCGCCGCGAGCAGCGGATCATCGGGCGCGCTCGCCTTCGACGCCGAAAGCCCAAGCGCGTCGAGCAGCGCAACGGCGCTCAGGAGCGCGCGCGCCGCGCCCGACGCGATCAGCGCGTTCGTGCCGACCGATGCGGTCGAGCCCAGCGGACCCGGGACCGCGTAGAGCGGGCGCCCCAGCCGTCGCGCGTTCTCGGCGGTGATGAGCGCCCCCGAGACCTCGCCGGCCTCGACCACGACGACGATCTCAGACAGCGCCGCGATGGTCGCGTTACGTTTCGCGAAGGCCCACGGCTGCGCGCAGAAGCTCGGTGGGTACTGAGACACGACCGCGCCGCTTGCGCGGATGCGCGGCACCAGCGGTCGGCGACGCCCACGCACCGTCGCGCGGAAGAGCGCGATGCCCTCGCCGAGCACCGCCACGGTGCGACCGCCGGCGTCGAGCGCGCCGCGATGTGCCGCGCTGTCGATCCCCTGCGCCAGGCCCGACACGACGACCACGCCTCCGTTCGCGCACGCGCCGGCGAGCTCGCGCGCGACGCGCTCGCCGTAGCTGGTCATGCGCCGGGTGCCAACGATCGCGACCGTCCGCGCCGTGAGCGCCGCCGCGTCGCCGTCGATCCATAGCGGATCGGGTGGGCGGTCGAGATCGCGCAGCCGCGGCGGATACGCCGCGTCGGAGGGTCTGACGATGATCACGCCTGCGCGCGCAGGAGCAGCGCGAACGCGAGATCGGCGGTGCGGATGTCGTCACTGCCCGCGAGGTCGGCGACGGTCCGCGCGACGCGCAGCACGCGGTGGAAGCCGCGCGCCGAGAGACGGCGTCCACGGACCGCTTCGGCCGCGAGCGTATCTGCCTCGCTCGCGAGCCGGCAGTGGCGCCTCACCTCCGCGACCTCCAGCTCGGCGTTGCAGCGTCGTCCAGTTCCCGCGAGGCGCGCGCGCATCCGCTCGCGCGCCGCCAGCACGCGCTCGCGCACCACGCGCGAGGGTTCGCGACCGTCCTGCCGCAGCTCCTCGTATGCGATGCGTGGCACGTGCACGCGCAGGTCGATGCGGTCGAGAAGCGGGCCCGAGAGGCGCGCGTGGTAGCGATCGACCGCATCCGGCAGGCACGTGCACGGCTCCGCGGGATCGCCGGCGTGCCCGCACGGACACGGATTCATCGCCGCGACCAGCGTGAAGCGCGCTGGATACGTCGCGGCGTTCCCCGCGCGCGAGATCGTGATCGCGCCCTCCTCGAGCGGCTCGCGCAGCGTGTCGAGCACGACGGGCGAGAACTCCGCGAGCTCGTCGAGGAAAAGCGCGCCTCCGTGAGCGAGCGAAACTTCGCCCGGACGCGGCGGCGAGCCACCGCCGACGAGCGCGAGGTGCGACGCGGTGTGATGCGGCGCGCGGAATGGCCGCGCGCCGAGGAGCGGCCGCTCGGGATCGATGAGGCCGGCGACGCTGTGCACCGCGCTCGCGACGATCGCCTCGTCCGGGTCGAGCGCGGGCAGCAGCGACGCGATCGCGCGCGCGAGGAGCGTCTTGCCCGTCCCGGGTGGTCCCACGAGCAGCAGGCTGTGTCCGCCCGCTGCGGCGACCTCGAGGGCGCGCTTGGGCGTCTCGTGCCCCGCGATGTCGGCGAGATCGACGGGATGCGGTGGTCGCCCCGCGGGAGGCGGCGCGGGCGACGGCGCCTGCCGCGCGCGGCCTTCGACGTGTTCGACCACCTCGCGCAGCGACGCGAAGCCGAACGCCTCAACGCCCAACGCGGCCGCCTCGGCGGCGTTCTCTCGCGCGACGAACGCCGAGGACACGCCCGCCAGCACGGCGCGCCGCACTCGCGCCATGACGCCGCGCACCGGTCGCAGCGTGCCGTCCAGCGCGAGCTCGGCGAGACACAAGGCCTCGGTGTCGCGCGTGAGCTGACCCGTCGCACGCAGCACGCCGAGGGCGATCGCGAGATCGAAACCGGTGCCCTCCTTGCGCCGCTCTGCGGGCGCGAGGTTCACGACGACGCGGCGGAGGGGGAACTCGAAACCCGAATTGCGGATCGCGGCCCGCACGCGCTCCCGCGCCTCGGACACCGCGGCGTCGGGCATGCCGACCACGGTGAAGGACGGCAGGCCATTCGCGACGTCGGCCTCGACCGTGACCATCGCGCTCTCGAGGCCCCACAGCGCGCAGGCCGCGACGCGAGCGACCGTGCGCGTCGCCGGCTGCGGCGCGACTCCGGTCGCCATTCCGCGCAGGGTCAGCGGACCAGCGCGCGGACGTCACGGCACCTCTCACCGGTACCGCGGTACCCCTCAGCGCCGAGCCGCCACACTACCCGCGGTGTCGTGGCGGGTGGCGTCGGTCTTCTTTGCCCTCGGCGTGCTCACACGCCTTCCGTTCCAGACCGAGTTCCTCTGGGCGCACGATTCGGTGCTCTACGCGCGCGCCATCGACCGATTCGATCCGCTCGACCAGCGGCCGCAGGCGCCTGGCTACCTCTACTACGTGCTGCTGGTCCGCGCGATGTACTCGCTTGTTGGCGACCCGAACCGCGCGATGACCATCGTGAGCCTCGTCGCCGGCGCTGCCGCGGTCGCGCTGCTCTATCTCTTCGCGGCGCGGCTCTACGACGAGCGCACGGCCCGCGCCAGCGGCGCTTTCCTGCTCACCGCGGTGACGTTCTGGGCCTACGCGGGCGTCGCGTATCCGTACACGCTCCTCGCCCTGCTCTCGATCGGCTGTGCGCTGCTCTTCTGGCTCGCCATCCGCGCCGAGACTCGGCGCGGAGCGTGGCTCGCGATCGCGACCGCGGCGTACGGGATCGCGATCGGTTTTCGCACCGACCTCGCGGTATTCCTCGCGCCGCTCTGGCTGATGGCGGCGCTCGCGGCGCCGCTCCTGTGGGCGTTGGCCGCCGCGGCGCTCGGGGCGCTCCTCGTGCTCGCCTGGTTCTTCGCGAGCGCCGCGCTCGACGGCGGAGTGAGCACGTTCCTCGAAGCGCTGCGCGTCCAGGGGAAGTTCGTCGACGAGCGGTACAGCGTGTTCGGCGACCTTGGCCTCCGCGCGCTCTACGGGAACGCGTACGAGCTCGCGCGGTACCTCGGCCGCGGTCTGTATTTCCTCGCGCCGCTGCTCGCCGCGGTCCCGCTCTCCGAGTCCGCCCGGCGTATCGAGCTCAGCGACCGCCGTCGCGTCGCCTTCCTCGCGCTTTGGACCCTCACGCCGCTCGCGATCTACCTACCGGTCCACGTCGGCGAATACGGGTACATCTTCAGCATGCTGCCCGGGCTCTGCGTCATCGCGGCCCGCGGCGCGATCGCGCTCGCGCGCGGTGCACGGATGCCGCGAACGCTGCCATGGCTCGTGACCGCCGTCGCGCTCGCGAACGCTGCGATCCTCCTCGTGAGCGACACGCCCCTGTCGGCGCGCGACGTCGCGCGCCGCGATCGCGGTGTTGGCGAGCGCATCGAGCGCCTGAACCAGCCGGACCTCGCGGGTGCGACGGTCATCGCTGCATACGACGGACTCGTCGCCGAGTACTACTTCTCGGACGACGAACGCCTGAGCACGAATCACGTTCTGTACTCCTACGACCCAGCGCGGCCACGGAGCGAGATGGTCTTCAGCACGCGGATCTGCAACCGACCTGGTGATGTCTGCCGCGACCGCGACCCGGTCGTCGCCGTCTGGGACGACCTCATACGCGTCAGCGGCGCCGGCTGGGAGGTCATCACCATGCCGCACGGCGCGCGGCTGCGCGTGGCGCGGAACATGAACGGCGTCAAGGTCGCCATCGACGGCCTGAGCGTGGAGCTGTTGCGCTAGGAGCGCGCGACGAGACAGGTCAGGAGCGGTCGAGATCGAGCAGCTCGACCCGCGTGCCCCGCGCGCCCACGGTGAGCGCCGCGATCACGATGCGCCAGACGGCGTCGCGCTCGCCGCGATGCGCGAGCCAGCCCTGCGCCAGCGCCGCCAGGCGGGCGGCCTTGCGCGCATCGACGGCCTCGGCAGCCGCGACGAAGGACCCCGCACGCCGCGTCTTCACCTCGACGAACGCGTAGCCGCGCGCGTCGCGGCAGATGAGATCGATCTCGCCGAAGCGCGTCCGGACGTTCCGCGCGACGACCCGAAGACCGTGGCGCTCGAGCTCGCGCTCCGCGAGATGTTCCCCGGCGAGGCCGAGGACGCGTCGGGGCTCCACGCACAACGCATCGGTCACGCCTTGCGTCAGGGGTCGCGCGGCCGGCCAGGGCTGAGGATGCGGTGGGACTTGCTAAGCCGCCTCGCGCAGTGCAGGGCGGAGCGACTGCATGAATCGCGCGATGTACGTGTTCGTCCACGCCGGCGCTTCCAAGGGGAGCATGTGGCCGACGCCCCGCGCCACATGGATCTCGGCGCGCTCGTGGAAGTCGCGGCAGCGCACCGCATCGCCGGCGCAGATCACGCGGTCCTCATTGCCCCAGAGCACGAGGGTCGGCATATGGCTCAGCTCCTTGAGACGATCGCCGACCGCGAAGGCGATCTGCTCGCCACCGGGCGTCAGGACCATGAGCAATCGGCGCCAGACGTTCGGCTGATTCGCCCACACGATGGCGCGCGTCGAGAGTGCGCGCTGGCGCGATTTGTCGCCGTGCCGGACGAGCATGTCGACGAAGTCGAGGTCGTCGCGACGCAGGCTGCCGATGAGGAAACGGCGCACGAACCCGCGCTGACCGTTCTGACGCGGATACAGCAGCGCCCTCCCGATGAGCGGGAGGCAATAGAGCTTGTAGATCCAGTGGAGCGAGCGGCCGAGCGCGGCAGGCGCGAGCAGCACGAGGCCGTCCACGAGCTCCGGCCGGCGCAGCGCGAGATGCAGCGCGACTCCGCCGCCGAGGGAATGCCCGACGACGACCGCGCGCCGAATGCCGAGGACATCGGCCGCGTGCGCGACGTACTCGGCGAGCTGCGGGAAGCTGGCGTCCGCGGTCATGAGCGAGGGTGGCAGCGCCATGCCCGGGAGGTCGATGACATGGACCGTCGCCACCTGCCGCCGGAGAAGGCGGATCTGCGGCGCGAGCGCGCGCGCGTCAGCGGAAAGGCCCGGAAGCACGAGCGCGTGCGGCGCCGCGCCGCTGCCCCACGTCGTGACGCGAAGCCGATAAGGACCGTTCTGAACGGCCCGCACTTCCATGC
>JBKPCZ010000078.1:0-5179 GCA_046727665.1 Chloroflexota bacterium | reverse complement strand
GGTTACGTCGTGCTGCAGTACGCGCTCGCCTCGTGTCCGGTGTTGCCGCGACGCGGCGGTTACACCGTCATTCGCTTCGCTGACGACGGGCGCGCGTGCACGTCCGAGACGACGGTGCAAACCACGCTCAAGGACACGGCGTTCTACGTCGCCGGTAGCGGCGAGCCTACGGGCGAGCTCATCGGCTTCGACGTGAGCTTCGAGCAGCGGCAAGAGGCCACGCACCGGATCATCGGAACGGTCTTCGCCGTCGCGCCGGATCCCTTCGTGATCCAGGCGATCGACCAGTGCCGCTGGGAGGACGAGAAATGCTGGGAGGGCCTGCGCTCGCGGTAACAGACGGACGCACGCACTCCGCAACGGACACAACTCTGATGCGCGCGCGACCGGCGTGTACGTTCATATAGAGGTGATGCGCCTCCTGACCTCGCTCGCTCTGCTGGCCCTGGTGCTTGCGTCGTGCACCGAGCCATCACGCGCCGACCGCTCCCCATCGCCGGCGCCGGTCGCGTCCGCCGCGCCGGCGGTCATCCTGTCGAAGCTGCCCGTCGCCATGAGGCTCGGCCAGCAAGGGATCCGCGTGTCGCCCAATGGAGAGCTGCTGCTGGTCGTCGAGCGCGAAGGCTTCGTGCACACGATCTACGATCTCGCCGGCCGCACGCTGGCGTCGCACAAGCTCGGCGAGGTCGCGATGAATCCGTTCTGGCTCCCCGACTCGTCGGGTGTCGTCACCGGCACACGCGTGGGAGGGGGGTCGAACGGGACGCCGGTCCTCGATCTCTCCGTCATCGAGCTGGATGGCTCGCTGCGCGATCTCGTGCGCCATGTCTCGTATCCCGCCGCCGAAGCCGGGCAGGCATCACCGGACGGAAAGTCGATCGCGTTCGCGACCCCGTGCTGCCCCTCGAAGCTGCTGATCGTGCCGCGCCTCGGTGGTGGGGCCCGAGAGCTCACGAGCTCACCGACGCAGCTGCGTGTGCTGAGCTGGGACGCCGAAGGTCACGTTCTGTACTGGTCCGGCGCGGACGCTCTCGACGCCGTGCGTGACGATGGCAGCCGGTATCAGGTCTCGCTCGGTCTTCCCACGGGCGTGCACGCCCTCGACATCGGGCTCGGCGTGCGCACCGCCGACGCGGTCGCGAACGTCTTCAGGATCCAGGCCGACGCGCCGTTCCCCGGCACGGCGCAGAACAACATCGCCGAGCGCACGCTGATCGCGCGCGAGCTCCACGCGTTCAGCTCCAGCGCCGCGCTTCCGATGCGCGAGTCCCCACACGACCTGCTGACGTTCACGTCCGGGTCCTTCGGCGCGTACGACATCACGACCGGTGTCACCCGAACGCTGGCGACCATCTCCGGTGCCGACTGCTGCACCCAGCCGACGGCGATGTCCGGCCGTCTCGTCCTGGCCAGTCCGGGTCGTACCTGGGTGCGCGTGCTCGACGTCGACCGCGACGACCAGTGGCACGACACGGACGTTGGCCTCGTCCTGCAGACCGTCGGATATCCGCTGTCGCACGCTCGCTTCCTCGTGTTCGATGAGGACGGGGCTCCCTACATGCTCGACGGAGCGGCGGCCCGCGCCGCGCCCGCGCGGAACGCGCTGCCTGCTGCATCGCCCAACGAGACGGTCGGTACGATCCAAGCCGCGCGCAACGCGACCGTTGGTCGGAAGATGCAGCTCGAGTGGCGCCTGCCCGATGGCGCGCCGCGCTCGCTCGACTACTTCGGCGGCAGCCTCGTCGTGGTGTCGACCTGGACGAAGGGCTGCGTCATCTGCACGCAGCAGCTCGGACTGCTGTCAGACGTCACGGACGCCAACCGGCGCGTCGAGATCATCGCGGTGGGCGTCGACGAGACCGAGGCGTCGGCGCTCGAGGCCGCGAAGGACTACCGGCGCCTGCGGCCGCTCGTCGGTACCACCGAGGTCCTGAAGGAGCTGTCGCCCGGCCTGATGCCGCAGACGTTCGTCCTGGATAGCGATCACACCGTAAGGTTCGTCATCTTCGGTCCGCTCACCTGGGACGGGCTGGTGCGCGCGCTGACCGCCGCGTCGAAGAGCCGGTTAGCGCTCCGCGATGGGGATGTAGCGCTTTCCTGAGGGCCCGGTGTACTCGGACTCGGGTCGAATAAGTCGATTGTCGCCGTGCTGTTCCATGATGTGCGCGCTCCATCCGGCGATGCGTCCGAGTGCGAAGATCGACGTTCCGAGATCGGCCGGGATGCCGAGGAACGTGTACGTCGTCGCGGCGTAATAGTCGACGTTCACGACGTTCACCTTCGCGGCGGCGCCGGGCGACATCTTTGGACGGCGCTCCGCGATCGCCTTCGCGAGGCGCTCCTGGATCTCGAAGTACGGCTTGCCTTTCCAGTCCTTCGACAGATCCATCGCGAAGCGGCGCAGGAACTTGGCGCGCGGATCCTCGGTGAGGTACACGCGGTGCCCGAAGCCCGAGAACTTGTACTTCTGCTGGATCGCCTTCTCGACGAACGAGTCGACGTGATCGGGCGAGCCGATCTCCTCGAGCATGCGCATCGTCCCGTCCGTCGCGCCGCCGTGCAGCGGACCCTTGAGCGCACCGAACGCCGCGGTGACGGCGGCGTGCATGTCGGCGTTCGTGCCGGCGACGACGCGCGCGGTGAAGGTCGAGGCATTGAGGCCGTGCTCGGCCTGGAGGATGAAGCAGGTGTTGAGGATCTCCGCCGCGCGCGGGTGGCCTTCGTCGACGCCCGCCATGCGCGCGAAGTTCGCCGCGTGATCGAGCGACGGCTCGGGCGGGATCGGCTGTTCGCCACGGCGGCGGCGCATGTACGTCGCGAGGATCGTCGGGAGCTTCGCCGTCAGCCTGATCGCTTTGCGGTACTCGGCCTCCGGGGAGTTGTCGCCCTCGGCCGGGTCCTCGACCGCCGACGCGGACGCGACAGTGCGCAGAACGTCCATCGCTGTTCCGCTCTCGGACATCTCCTGCAGGACCTTGCGGAGGAAAGGCGACAGCGTCCGGTGTTTCACCAGCTCCGCCTTGAAATCGCGCAGCTGCTCCTTCGTCGGAAGGTCGCCGTTGAGCAGCATGTAGGCGACTTCCTCGTACTCCGCCTTGGTCGCAAGCTCGTCGATGGAGTACCCGCGGTAGACGAGGCTGTTGTCCTCGACCTTGCAGATCGCGGTGGTCGTCGCCACCACGCCCTCGAGCCCGCGGGTGGCGACCTTCGAGCGGCTCTCGTCGGTCACGTTCCGAGTGTCGCATACCGGTGTCGGTCGGCCATCCGCCCCTTGCCGGCCCTACCTGCCCTCTTGCCTGCCGGCGGATCCGGGAGTACAGTCGCGGCCGCAGGGTCAGTCGTCACTAAACCCTGTGGGGAGGACGAAACGGACGCGGCGCGGCCGCGTTAGGTACCCCAACGGGTGCCCGCCAAACTGAAAGCCCCTCATCCCACCCACCAGCGGAGGGCGGCGGCCATCGGGCCGGCGCCCTTTCGCTATCTTGGCCCAGAAGCGCAGGAGGAACGGTGAAGGCAGGGGCTGCGGTCCCGACGCGGCGTAGTCGTGTCCCGCGCGACGCATACCGGGCGACCGCACGCTCGGCGGGCATCGCTCCCCGCTTGCGGCGGCGCACGATCCTCCTCGACGCGGCCATCCTGGCCGTCGCCGCCGGATTCGTCCTCTTGAGCGCCCCGGTCGTCTCGGCCGTGGGCGATGGGATCAACCAGATCATCGCGACCGCGGGCCAGTCGCTCGCCGGCCAGCTGGGCAGCGCTCAGATCGAGCTGCCGAACGGGGCCGCGGGCGTGGGCAGCGCGGAGCCGGTCGTCAACGGTCTCCCGGACTTCACTCGTGACACGGAGATACAGCTCTCCGGCCGCGTGCCGGCCTTTGCGGTCGCGCCTGGTCGGAGCGTCGAGATCGTGCTGAACGCGGCCGTGATCGCGAATGCGCCCCTCGACCCGAGCGGCACCTTCGCCGCTGCGCTCAAGCTCAAGGACGGCGCGAACGCGATCGGGCTCACGCTGCTCTCGGGCAAGGATGTGATCGCGCGCTCCGCCTACACCGTGATCCTCGATCTGCAGCCGCCGGCGCTCGAGCTCCTCGGTCCGGTCAACGGCGCGACCGTCGACGGTCCCAACATCATCGTTCAGGGGAAGACCGAGGTCGGCGCGACCGTGAGCGTGAACGGCCGCACGATCGTCCCCGGGCAGGACGGTTCGTTCAGCGAATCGTTCACACCGCCGGTCGGCCCGGTCGCGATCACGGTCGTCGCTCGCGATCGCGCGGGCAACGAGACGACCGCGAAGGCGGACGTGACCCTTCGCCCGCCGAGGGCAGCCGCGACGGTGGTGTCCGTGACACTCGAGCGCGCACGAGTGCGACCGGGCGAGACCGTGGTGGCGCAGATCCGCGTGACCGAGAACGGCATTGCGCGGCCCGGGACGCTGGCGACGCTCTCCGTCGGCCTCGTCACGATCGGGTCCTTCAGGACCGACTCGTCCGGCAACGCGCGCTTCGGTTTCGCGGCGCCGCCGAACGAGGGCGACGCCGCCGTCATCGTGTTCGCCGCCGGCACCTCAGGGAGCACTGTCCTCACCATCGCGCGCTGAGCGACCCGGCGATACTGCCTCGGTGACCCCGGCCGATCTCGTCCTCTTCTCGCTGCTCGGCGGCACCGCTCTCTTGCTCTACGGCGTGCGTCTCGTCGGCGAGGGCCTTCAGCGCGCCGCGGGAACGAGGCTGCGGCACGTGCTGTCCACGCTCACCGGCAACCGCTTCAAGGCGCTCGCGGTGGGCGCCGGCGTGACGGCGATCCTCCAGTCCTCGAGCGCGACGACGGTGATGCTCGTGGGATTCGCCTCCGCTGGACTCCTTTCACTGCGCCAGACGATCGGGGTGATCCTCGGCGCCGATGTCGGGACGACCGTGACCGTCCAGCTCCTGGCCTTCGACCTCCTCGCGGTGTCGCCGCTCGTCGTGTTCCTTGGTTGGCTGCTGTGGATGATCGGCCGAGGCACCCTCCGCTACATCGGTCAGGCGGTGATGGGGTTCGGCTTTCTGTTCCTGGGCATGAAGCTCATCTCCGACGGCACGGCGCCGCTCGCGACCAGCGATCTCTTCCGCGAATTGCTCGCCGCGCTCACCGGCCAGCCTCTGATCCTGCTGCTTGTCGCGGCGGTCTTCACCGCACTGGTG
>JBKPCZ010000077.1:0-5689 GCA_046727665.1 Chloroflexota bacterium | reverse complement strand
CACGTCGCGCACTCGGTGCGCATCGGCGCGCGCTGCCTCATCGCGGCGGGGACCACGCTGGCGGGGAGCGTGGTCATCGGCGACGAGGTCTGGATCGGGCCGCACAGCGTGATCTCGAGCGGCGTCACGCTCGGCGACCGCGCAGCGATCGTGATCGGCTCGACCATCACGAAGGACGTCGCGCCGGGCGAACGTGTGGCCAGCGACCTCCGCGTCTACCGCTTACCCTGAGCCCACCCACACTCCCGGAGGTCCTCCTGAGCCATACGGTCGTGCTCGGCGGCGGCATCTGCGGGCTCGCCGCCGGCTTCACGCTGGCCGAGCACGGCGAGCGAGTGACGCTGCTGGAGGCGCAGGACTTCCTCGGCGGTCTCGCGACGACGCTGCGCGGCGCGACGGATGCGGGATACGACTTCGGGCCGCACGCGTACCACGCGCGTAATCAGCGCGTGCTCGACATGTTCAAGGAGATCGCATCCGACGGCTTCCCGGCGCAGGCGAAGAACGTCCGCATCAAGTTCCGCGGGAAGTACTACAAGTACCCGCTCGAGGCGATGGACATCGCGCGGAGCATGTCGCCACTGCTCGCGGCCCGGGCGTTCTTCGACTACTTCGTGGAGGTCGTGCGCAAACGCGTGCGGCCGCGGAAGATCGTCTCGGCCGAGGACTGGGTCACTCAGGGGATGGGCAAGACCCTCTACGGCATGTTCTTCGGTCCGTATACCCAGAAAGTGTGGGGCATGCCGCCCTCGCAGCTGGCGGCCTCCTTCGCGCAGCACCGGATCCCGCAGATCAACCTGTGGAAGGTCGCGGTCAGCTCGTTCCGGAAAGGGCTCGACAAGATCACCGAGGGTGAGCACACGTACGCGCCGCTGGTCGTCCAGCTCTACTACCCGCCAAAGGGCGCCGGGCTCATCTCGGCCCGGATGGCGGACCGCATCCGGGCGGCATCGCCGGACAACCGCGTCCTGACTCGCGCGCTCGTGACCGGTCTCGAGGTCTGGGGCGACCGCGTGACCGCGGTGCGCTACCGGCGGGTCGCATCGACGGCACACGACGGGCAGCTGTGCCTCATCGCCACGGGGACCGAGCCGGGGCTCGATCTGTATCGCTTCGAGGGTCCGGAGCAGCGGATCGAGTGCGACCGCGTGGTGAATACCCTGCCGCTGCCGGCGCTTTTCGCGTTGCTCGCCGATGGCGTATCTCCGGCCTCGCACAAGGCCGCACGGCGGCTGCGCTTCCGCGCGCTCACGATCGTCGGACTGCGCTTCAAGCGCCCGCGGGTGCTTCCGGCGCAGTCCGTGTACTTCCAGGACAAGACCTTCAACCGCGTGTCGGAGACGCGCAACTATGGCGGCACCGAGATCTGCCCGCCGGACGAGACGGTCGTCCTGTGCGACATCACCTGCGAGACCGGCGACGCGATCTGGACGGCTTCGGCGGCGGATCTCGGCCGGCGCTGCGCGGTGGAGCTCGCGGCCGAGGGCTTCTGCCGCGCGGAGGACGTCGCGGAGTGCGTCGTCCTGCGCTCCACGGCCGGGTATCCCGTCTACATGGTCGGGTTCGAGGAGGCGATGCAGACGCTCATGGCGGAGCTCATGCGCTTCGACGGTCTCGTCACGGGCGGCCGGCAGGGTCTGTACAAGTACGTCGACATGGACATCGCCTCGGAGATGGGGATCAGCATGGCCGAGCATCTTCTGTCGGGACGGTCGAAGCGCGACGCGATCGCTGCGGTTCCGTACGAGGAGCGCACGTTCGCCTGACGCCGCGCGGGCGACCACACAAGCAGGCCGTCACAAATCTGCCAAATCGGACGTTCTGGCGCTTGTGAGGCTCCTCACTTCTGCGCTGGTGCTCGTGCTTTCAGTGTCTCTCGTCCCGGCGCTGGCGCCTGGCGGGACCGCGGCGGGCCAGACACTCGCCAACGGCTTCACTCTCGTTGGCGACTTCCGCGGGGACGGCGGTCAGCAGATCGCCTCGCTCTACGACCCGAACGACGACTTCGGCCTGCGGATCGTCGTGCTCGACCGCGGCGCTGACGGCAGGTTCACGCACACCCAGTGGTTCCTCGAGGGCGCGAACCACTTCGACATGTCGCGGATGAAGCCCGTCGCGGTCGACCTGAACGCCGACAAGAAGACCGACATCGCCGTCCTCTACAACGACGGCGGCTTCACCGTCCACATCGTGGTGTGGCTCTCCACCGGGACCAGCTTCGCGTACACCGGCAACGCCGGCTGGTGGCGGCACACGAACTTCGACTGGAACCGCGCGCAGGGCGTGCTCGCGGGCGTCTGGGACGGGACGCCGAAGACCGGCCTGATGATCCCGTACCAGCTCGACAACTTCCAGCTGAAGTTCCTCTACCTCATCGCCACCGGATCGGGTCTCTTCTACGCCGGCGACGGCGGCGCCTACGACTCGGGTCCGGGCCAGGTCGACTCGACGAAAGCGCGCTTCCTGACCGGGCACTTCACGCGTACGGATGGCGTCGACCAGATCGCGATGATCTACCAGTACCCGAACTTCCGGATCGGCGTGCACGTCTTCGATCCGTCGCCGCGCGGCATCCAGCCGATCGGTGGCTGGGCCGGGATGTGGATCTCGCCCGAGGGCTTCTTCGACATGACGAAGGCGAAGTGGGCCGCCGGGGATGTCGATGGGGACGGCAAGACCGACATCCTCACGATGTACTCGTACGCCGACGGCAGCAGCCGGGTCCATCTGATGTCGGCGGCCTCGCGCTTCGCTCTCACCAACGTCGGCGGCATCGCGACCTTCAGCCCAGCGATGCTGAGCTGGAGCAACAGCGGCCTCGTCGCCGGCGACTGGAACAGGGACGGCAAGGCGGATGCGGCGACCGTCTCGGCGCTCGGCGACGGGACGACGCACGTCGGAGTGCTCAGCAACACCGGCACCGCGGCGTTCACCTTCCAGCCGGACAGCTGGATCACGCCGCCGGGCGAGGTGCAGAAGCTCGCCTGTGTCTCCTGCTGGCCGCTGAACGGCATGCCCGCTACCGCGGGCGGGCCGAGCGTCCTGCGGCGACCGCTCGCGGTGAAGATCGACAACGCGCCGACCGCGCGCCCGCACTACGGCATCAGCCAGGCGGACATGGTCATGGAGCTGCTGGTCGAGGGCTACATCACGCGACTCGCCGCGTACTTCCATTCGCAGGATCCGGACACGATCGGCGCCGTGCGCAGCGTCCGTTTCTCCGACCGCTACACGACGCCGATGGTGCGCGGATCGCTCGTCTTCTCCGGCGCGTCCCAGCTCATGGAGGGCCTGGTGCGCGAGGACATCGAGCGCGGCGCGTACGTCGGCGTCTCGCCGCAGCTCGGACAGGGCAGCACGTTCTACCGCACCAACGTCGACGGCCGCGTCATCCCGCACAACCTGTTCACCTCCTCGCAGGCCCTCCGCGAGGCGACGACGTCGGTCGGCGGCGGCGGTCCCGTGGATGTCCCGCGCTGGGACTTCCTCGCGTCGGCGGACCACCCCGACACGATCGGCGGCTTCATCGGCAGCATCCCCGCGGTCAACGTGCTCATCCCCTATCGGCTCGACGCGCGCGTTCTCTACAACTACGACCCGGGCTCGCGCACGTACACGCGCCGCCAGAGCGCGAGCAACGCGCTGAATTACGTGCGCGAGGTCGACGGCATGAATGGCCAGGAGATCCGCGCGCGGAACGTTGTGATCATCAACACCGACATCTGGGCCACCGACGTCCATGACGACGCCGGCGGCGCGGCGAGCCTCGACATGCGCCTCACCGGCGTCGGCAAGGCCAGCGTCTTCCGCGACGGGCGCCGCCAGGACGGGACCTGGTCGCGCGCCTCGTACACCGATCCGTTCGTGTTCACGAACCTCTACGGGCAGAAGATCTACCTCTCGCCCGGGCAGACCTGGATCCACATCCTGCCGGTCGACTGGGACGTGCCCTCCAGCTAACCGTGGAACGCGGCCCGACTGGTCGGACGTTGCCATGGGAAGACCCCTGACGCGAGCCTCCACGACCGCGAAGCGTTCACGCGCCGAGGCCGACCGACGCGCGGTATGCCGTCTGTTGCCGAGTTGACGCTGGCTCCAACTTGACATGTGACCAAAAGGTCACATATTGTTTGCGAAGAAGTTGGATGAGGTATTTCAAGCGCTGGCGGACCCAACACGGCGGGGACTTCTCGACCGGCTCTTCTCGAGCGAGGGGCAGACGGTGAACGAGCTCGCCGCCGCGTTCGCTGACGACATGACGCGATACGGAGTGATGAAACACCTCGGCGTGCTCGAGAACGCCGGGCTCGTGGTAACACGTCGCGTCGGGCGCGAGAAGCACCACTACCTCAACCCGGTCCCGATCAAGCAGATCCACGACCGGTGGATCGGCAAGTACGCGGAGCGTCGCGCCAGCGCCCTCGTCGCGCTGAAACGTCGTGTAGAGGAGAAGAGCCATGCTGGAGCAGGCCGTCGTGACTGAGAAGCCCGTCCACGTCGAGCAGATCTTCATCAACGCAACGCCGGAACAGGTCTGGGAAGCGATCACCGACCCGGAGTTCACCGCGCAGTTCTTCTACAACGGGCGCGTGAAGTCCGACTTCACGCCGGGCGCCTCGCTGACCTACATCGATCAGCGCGACGGCTCGTTGCAGATCGAGGGCATCGTCGTCGAGGCCGATCCGCCTCGCCGGCTCGTGGTCGACGAGAAGTACGTCTGGGCGCCCGACGTCGCCGCGGACCCCGTGCACCGCGAGATCTGGGAGATCGAGCCGGTCGGCAGGGTGTGCAAGCTCACGGTCTCGTTCTACGAGGTCGCGATCGACTGCGCGACGATGCGCAGCATCGTCGGAGGGCTGCCGTTCATCGTGTCGGGTCTCAAGACGCTCCTCGAGACCGGGAAGCCACTGCCCTCGCCGCGCTGAGATCACGCCGGGCCGCTAGCCTTCCGTCGAGGTGAGTCAGGACGGGAAGCGCTGGCGGCCCGGCTGCGGATGCTTCTCCGGCTGCGGCACGTTCATCTTCGTCTTCCTGCTCGGCGGCGCGCTGAGCCTGATCAACGGGGCGTTCGGCATCGGAGTTTCGGTGGGCGTGCCGTTCATGCAGAGCAACATCAGCGTGGCGGGTTCGATCGGGACGAAGGCGAAGGTCGCGGACGCGCTGCCTACCTATCTGCGCGACCGCCTTGCGGGCAACCAGAACTTCATCAACCAGTCCGGCACGTTGACGGTCGGCCCCGCCGAGGGCACCGGGATGTTCGTCGTCGGCGCGCAGCCCGGGGCGCCGTCGGTGGACCTCTTCATCACGTTTCGCTGATCCCTAGCCGATCGCCCTCAGGTACTTGAGCGTCAGCCGCCGTCGCCTGCGTGCGTTCGCCGTGCGCCTCTTCCCCAAGCGACGTCCCTCCGTCACCTGACCGAGGTCGAACGCGCGGGGCGCACAATGACCGCCGCGATGCTCGAGGTCGAAAATCCGCTCCGTAGGTTCCGTCTGCCGGCGATCCTCGTCCTCAGCGCGGCCGCGTACGGGACCGTCGGGTACATGCTCATCGAGGGCTGGAATCTCCTCGACGCCTTCTACATGACGATCACCACCATCGCCACGATCGGATTCGGCGAGATCCATCCGCTCAGCGCCGCAGGGCGCCTCTTCACGGTCACGCTCATCATCGGCGGTGTCGGTGCGATGC
>JBKPCZ010000076.1:0-7888 GCA_046727665.1 Chloroflexota bacterium | reverse complement strand
GGTCTCCTCCTCTCGCGGCGCACCGCGACGGTCCGGGCGACGACCGACGCGCGCCTCTGGCGTCTCCCGCGCGAGCGCTTCGAGCAGCTCGTCCGCGAGCGCCCGGAGATCGGCCTGCGCGTCGCGACCTCGCTCGCCGATACGCTCGATCGTCGGCAGCGCGCCCTCGTCGGCGCGCCTCAGCTCGAAGAGGCGCGACCGCTCACGCTCGAGCCGCGCGCACGGCCGCGCGCGGCGCGTTCGCGTCTCATCGGCGCGCTCGCCGCGGTCGCCGTGCCGCTCGCGCTCTGGTGGGTCGCGCCGCCGGCGGGCCTCGCCGAGAACGGCTGGCACATCTTCCTCGTGCTCGTCGGCGCCGGCGTTGCATGGCTCCTCGAGCCGATCCCCGACTTCGCCGTCGCGCTCGCGATGGCCGGCGCGTGGGGCGTGCTTGGCCTCACGACAGTGGCGACGGCCTTCAGCGGGTTCGCCTCGTCGTCATGGGTGCTCGCGCTCGGCGCGCTCGCGCTCGCCGCCGCGATGGTGCGATCGGGTCTGCTCTTCCGCGCGGCGCTCACGCTGCTGCGCGCGTTTCCCGCGACGCACACCGGGCAGGTGCTGGCGCTCCTGTTCGGTGGCGTCGTGCTCACGCCGCTCGTGCCGCAGTCCGTCGCGCGCGTCGCCGCGGTCGCTCCGCTCGCGCACGAGCTCTCGCGCGCGCTCGGCTACGCGCCGCGCAGCAAGGGCAGCGCGTCGCTCGCGTTCGCCGGCCTCATCGGCTACTGGTACTTCTCGAGCATCTTCCTCACCGGTCTCGCGACGAACTTCTTCGTCGCCGGTCTGCTGTCCGCGGACGATCAGCTCCGCTTCGGCTGGCTCGGGTGGCTCGGCGCGGCCGCACCGGTCGGCATCGGCTGCCTTATCGGCGGACTGATCGTCCTGCTCGTGATGCTGCGACCGGAAGGGAACGCCGAGGTCTCGGCGGAGACGCTCCGCCGGCAGACGCGGATCCTCGGCAGACTCTCGCGTCAGGAGCGCGTCGCGCTCGCCGGGCTCGCTGTGCTCGTCGTCGGACTCGCGGCCCAGCCCCTCCTGCGGATCGAGCCGGCGTGGCTCGCGATCGGCGCACTGGTCATCGTGACCGCAGGTGTCATCGACCGCGAGCGCTTCCGCAGCTCGGTCGACTGGGGATTCCTCGCGTTCCTCGGTGTCGTGCTCGGCTCGGGCGCGGTGCTGCAGAGCGGCGGCGTCGACAAGTGGATCTCCGCGCTGCTCCTGGATGCGACCGGCGCGCTGCGCTCGCCGGGTCTGCTGGTGATCGCGTTCGCGGCGCTCGTGATGCTCAGCCGCGTCGTGCTGCCGAGCCGCCCTGCGATGGTCCTGCTCAGTCTCGCGCTCGTTCCGGCCGCGCCGGCGCTCGGGATCTCACCGTGGGTGGCGGGGTTCGTCGTGCTCATCGCGTCGAACGTCTGGGTGCTGCCGTATCAGGGGCTCGAGTACCTCATCGCGCGCGACGCGACCGGCGGCGAGGACTTCGACGACCGTCAGGGCACGCAGGTCGGCGCGGCGCTCACGGCGGTGCGGCTGATCGCGATCGCGCTCGCGGTCCCGATCTGGCAGGCGATGGGGCTCGTCGGACGTTAGAGCGTCGCTGAGGTCGTTGACGGCTGGCTGAGCACCCGCAGCAAAACCCACCCGGTGATGGCGCTGCTGATCAGCCCGACGATCAGACCCAGGACGAGGACAAGGATGAGGAAAGCGACCTCGCCACTTCCGAGAGCATCCCCCAGGCCGGCCACGGCGACGCCGACAGCCGCGATCCCGCCGGCGATGAACGCGCCGGCGCTGGCAGGGATCCACCAGCCTGATCCCGCCACACGCCCGCGGAGCGCAAGCCATTGCGCGACCGCTGCGGCGGTCCCCATGAAGACATACCCGAGCAGGAAGTCGATCGGCGGACCGGCCAGCGCAAAACCCAGGACGTAACCGACGAGCAGGCCGATCGCCGCCGCGACGATCCCCCAGGCCGAGCCCTCGACGAACCGACGTAAGACGCGCCACTGCGCGAAGCCGAACGCCGCACCGGCCAACGGCAGGCCGACATAGTGCGCGATGCCGTCGCCAAGCTCACCCATGTCGCCGATCGTCGCGTCCAACAGAGCGAAGAGGACTTGGCCAACCGCGAGACCCAGCGTGCTGGCGATCACCCAGCGCAGCCAGAGCGCCCTGCGGTCCAGTCCGATGAGACTCGCAGCCGCACTCATGCGCGCATTCTGTCACCGCCGGTCCATCAGCTCAGGAGGCCGGCGAACACCGCGACGATGACCAACAGCGCGGCGGTGCCGAGGACGATGCCGGCGATCGTGATGCCGGCGACCTTGACACACGCAAGCCTAGAATGGGCCGCCGTGGCGACGGCCCCCATTCGCGAACGACTCAACTGGCCCATCGATACCGACGAGTACCAGGTGATCCGTCGACTGTGGATCGACCACTCCAAGGCCGAGGACGGCCGTGACCTGCAGGGCCTGATCGACACCCTGGCCGCCGACTGCGTCTATGAGATCGTACCCACCGGGCAACGCTGGGAGGGCCACGCGGGCGCACGCGAGTTCTACACCAGCTTTCTCGGTGCGTTCCCCGACGTCAAGTTCGACCTACAGGACATCGTCATCGGCCCACAAGGGGTCATGGAAGTCACGCGCATGACCGGGACGCATCGCGGCCAGTGGGCCGGCCAGCCGCCGACGGGCCGTCAGGTCAGCACGCTCATCGTGATCCATTTCCCCTGGAATCGCGAGGCGCAGAAGTTCGCCGGCGAGCAGATCTTCTACGACACGGTGGCGTTCGCAAGCGAGTAGCCATTTGCGTGGTGTTTCACGCGTTCTCGCCGTGAGCCTCGCGTCGACGATCGAGATGGGCTAGAGCCGCAGGTCACCCGATGAGGGGAGCGATGTCGGACAGCGTTGCGGGGTCTCGCCCGTCGGGCGTCTCCGAGCGTGGCTGCGCGCGCAGGGCAGGGGCGCGCCGCGAGGACTAGCGAGCGAGGACGCTCGCGACGTGCTGTTGCAGCAGGACGGCGACGCCGACGACCGTAAATGCGATAAGCAAGACGCCCATCACATGCGAGACCATCTCGTCGGTCTCTTGATGTTTCCTCTGAAGCTCGTCCATGTGCGCATTAACGCGCACCGCAGCTGAGCTTGCGCCCCTCAGTAGGGGGGACTTGCGACGGCGCTACGCGCTGACGCTCGCGACGGCGCGCTCGGCGAGCTCGTCCGCGAGCGCGACCGGGGTGAGCCTCCCCCGAGGGCGGTACCACTCGTACGTCCAGTTGCACATCCCGATGATCGCGAGCGCGGCGATCTTCGGGTCGCTCACCGAGAGCTCCTTGCGGCGGATCCCCTCGGTGATGACGTCCTCGAACAGGCGCCGCATCGCGCGACGGCGCGCGCGAACGCGCGCGAGCTCCGGCGCGGGCAGCGACCGCCACTCGCGCAGGTAGATCCCGACGGCGTCGAGGTTCGCGGTCACCGACATCACGTAGACGCGCACCATGTCGCGCAGGCGCTCGGTCGGGCTCACGTCGCGCGCGGCGATCGCCTCGAGCTCGACGATCGTGTCGCCCAGCGAGCCCTCGAAGAGTCGCGCGAGGAGCTGCTCCTTCGAGCGGATGTAGTGGTACAGGCTGCCCTTGAGCAGGCCGACCGCCTCCGCGATGTCCTGGATGCTCGTGCCGTGATAGCCCTTCTCGCGGAAGATGCGCGCCGCCGCGGTGAGGATCTCACCCTCGCGGGTGGAGTCCCGCGCGCTCCGTGGGCTGCGGGCGGGCGGAGGGGCGGCGCGCGAGGTCGTTGTCACGGGCGGATCCCTGGGCGGCCGTGCGTCACGACGAGCGTCATGACGGTGTCACGACGTGCGCGTGGCGCCCCGCTCGCGCTCCCAGTCGGCGATCCGGTCGAACACGCCTGCGTCGCCGTCGGCGATCTCCTTCGCGTTGCGCTGGGCGACGAGCTTCGCGCGGCGCGCGGCGCGGATGAAGAGCGGCGTCCGCTCCGGCACGCGCTTCGCCTGCTCGCCGAGGGCGCGCGCGACGTGGAGGTGCGAGAGCGTCTCGGTGATGCGCTCGGCGTTCAGCATGAACGGCTGGAGCTCCTCGTCCGTGGGCTGGCGCTGTCCGCGCAGCAGTCCGACTCCGCCCTTGCGAGCGAGGCCGGTGGTGAGGCCGCGCAGCGTCCATACGAGCGACGACCGCGCCGCCGCGAAGTCGCGTCCGCCCTCGCCGTCGAACCTCGCGTTAGCGAGCGTCGCGCTCGGACCGCCTGACAGCAGGCTCTGCGGCTTTCGCAGCAGCGAGCGCATGAGATCGCGCACGGCCATGAGCGACTGGATCTGCGACGTGCCCTCGTAGATCGGCGTGATGAGCGCGTCGCGCATGTGACGTTCGACGTCGTACTCGGTGACGACGCCGTAGCCACCGAAGATCTGCAGCGCGCGGCGGCAGGTGTGCACCGCCTCCTCCGCGCCGTACCACTTCACCAGCGGCGTCAGCTCGCGCAGCCGCCAGGCGGTGCGGTCGTCGGTGCCGTGCATGACGGCGTCCTGCAGCGCCGCGGCCTCGACGACGAGCGCGCGTAGACCGGCGACAGTCGTCTCCATCTCGAGCAGCATCTCGGCGATCATCGGGTGCTCGCGGATCGGCTTGTCCATCTGCACGCGCCGCGCGGCGTACTCCTGCGCCGCGACCAGCGCGGCCTGCGCGATGCCGAGGCCCTGGATCCCGACGCCGATGCGCGACTCGTTCATGAAGCGCGTGATGCCGCGCCAGCCCTGGCCGATCTCGCCGAGCGGCTGCGCGCGCGTGCTCTCGAACACGAGCGAGCACGTGGGTGAGCCACGGATCGTGAACTTGTGCTCGGCGCGCTCCACCTTGTAGTTCTCGCGTCTGCCGGTTGCGTCATCGACCCAGCGGTCGGCGACGAACAGGCTCAGCCCGTCGAGGCCCTTCGATCCCGCCGCGGAGCGCGCGAGCACGATGACGAAGTCGCCGTTGCCCGCGCTGATGAACTGCTTGCGCCCGTCGAGGAACCAGCAGCCGTCGCGCAGCGTCGCCGTCGTCGAGAGGTTGCCGACGTCCGAGCCCGCCTCGGGCTCGGTCATCGCGACCGCGCCGCTGATCTCGCCGCGCGCGAGCCGCGGCAGATAAGTCTGCTTCTGCTCGTCGGTGCCGTCGCGGAAGATCATCGCCGCGGGCGCGGTGTAGGCGATGCCGTTCTGGATCATCGTGCTCGCGCAGGCGCGCGCCAGCATCTCGATGACGAACGCGGTGACGGTGAACGGCAGACCGCTGCCGCCGTGCTCCTTCGGGAACGAGAGCCCGATGAGCCCCAGCTCCGCGAGCCCCTTGATGTTCTGCTGCAGCGGCTCGCTCAGCGAGACCTTGCCGTTGTCGCGGATCACGCCGAGCTCGTCGACGAGACGCGCGCGCTTCGCGACCTCACTCCCGATGTATTCACCGGCGACGGACAGGACCTCGCGCCACGTGGACACGGTATCGGCGACGTCGGCGCCCTTGCCTTCGCTGAGCGGGACGATCTCGTCCCAGCGCACGATGCGGTCGAAGGTCGTGACGAGATCCTCGTTCTCGAGGAAGTAGTTAGGCATCAGAACGACTCCGTTCCGGGAGATCACGCATAGAAGCGCCTCCCATCCGCCAGCGAGGCCGCGGGCGCGTAGCGATCGCCGTGGCGTTCGGCGAGCCGCTTCAGGTCTTCGCGCAGCACGACGCCCTCGGAGTCCGCCCAGCGGAACGGGCCGCCGAGGAACGGCGGGAACCCGACGCCCATGACCGCGCCGAGGTCGCCCTCGGCCGGCGAGCGCAGCACGCCCTCGTCGAGGCAGCGCGCCGCCTCGTTGACGAAGAGGAGCGTGAGGCGCCGCGCGGCCTGCTCGGCGTGCCACTCCGTGCCCGGCGTCTTCCCGATGAGCGCGTACACGTCCGCGTTCGGCGTGCGCCGCTTGCCGTCGTAGCGATAGAAGCCGCGGCCGCCGCGCTTGCCCTGCATACCCGCGTCGGTGAGGCGCTGCACCGCGCTCGGCGCGTTGGTGACGCCGCGCGCGGCCGCGACGGTCTCGCCGACGTGCCGCGCGACGACCAGCCCGACCTCGTCGGTGAGCGCGAGCGGCCCGATCGGCCAGCCGAACGCGACCATCGCGCGGTCGACGTCCTCGATGCGCGCGCCCTCCTCGAGCAGCAGCATCGCCTCAGCGAGCATGAAGCCGAGGACGCGCGTGGTGTAGAAGCCGGGCGTGTCGCGCACGACGATCGCGGTCTTGCCCATCTTCTGCGCCTCCGCGACGACGACGGCGAGCGCTTTCGGGTCGGCCCTCTCGGGCCGAACGACCTCGACGAGCGGCATGCGGTGCACCGGCGAGAAGAAGTGCATGCCGACGATGCGCTCCGGGTGCGTCGCGTTGCGCGCGATGTCGGCGATCGGGAGCGCGGACGTATTCGTCGCGATCACCGTGTCCTCGCGAACGATGTCCTCGAGCTCCTTCACGACGTTGCGCTTCACCGCGATGTCCTCGAAGACCGCCTCGATGATGAGGTCGGCGCGGCGGAAGCCGGAGTAATCGGTCGTCCCGGTCACGCGCGAGACCACCCGCGCGCCTTCGCGGCGCTCGATGACACGCTTCTTCGCGGCATCGGTCGTGAGCCTCCGCACCGCGTCGAGGCCACGGGCGACGGCCTTCGTGTCGACATCGCGCATGCGCACCGTCGCGCCGCCGATCGCCGCGGCCTGCGCGATGCCGGAGCCCATGAGCCCTGCGCCGACGATCGCGATGTCGTTCGGCGGCTCGCCGCGCGGCAGCCCTTCAAAGGCGGCGCGCCGCTGCGCGAGCCCCAGCAGGAACAGCGCGATGAGATTGCGCGACACCTGGCTCGTCGCGAGCTCGCCGAAGAGACGCGCCTCGGCATCGAGGCCGGCCTCCATGCCGCTCACGAGTCCGACGGTGATCGCCTCGAGCGCCTTGAGCGGCGCGGGGTAGTGGCCCTTCGTCTCGGCGACCGTGCGCGAGCGCGCCTGCCGGAGCGCGAACGACCGTGCCGGCGAAAACCAGGTCGCGACGCGGTCGACGACCGACGTGCCGCCCTGCACGGTGCGCTTCTCGCCACGCATCGCGCGATCGATCGCGGCGCGCTCGAGCGCCGCGGGATGCACGACCTCGTCGACGAGACCGGCGCGCAGCGCGCGGCGCGCGTTGCTGCGTCGCGCGTTCAGGATCTGGTCGAGAGCGCGCGGGAGACCGATCAGGCGCGGCAGCCGCTGCGTGCCGCCGGCCGCCGGCAGGAGACCGAGCGAGACCTCCGGCAGGCCGACGCGCACGCTCGGCGCGTCGGCGGCGATGCGCCAGTCGCACGCGAGCGCGAGCTCGTACCCGCCACCCAGGGCGCTGCCGTTGATCGCCGCGACGGTGGGGAAGGGGAGCGCCGCGAGGTCGTTGAAGATGCGCTGGATCTCGCGGCTCGCTTGGCTGATCTCGGCCGCCGATGCCCAGCCCATCAGCATCGACAGGTCCGCGCCGGCGACGAACTGGTCGGCCTTGGCGCTCACGATGATGAGTCCGCGCGGCTTCGCGTCGCGCGCCTCGGCGATCGCGCGTCCGAGCGCGGCGATGAGCGGCGGGTCGATGGCGTTCACGTGGTCGGTCGGCCGGTCGACGACGATGCGCGCGATCTCACCGTTCTCGAAACGCGCGCCCGCCGGCGTGATGGTCGCGATGTCGATCGGCGCTGGCGGCGGCGTGATGCGCTCGGTGACGTCGGAGGCGCTCGTCACCACAGCCGCTCGTGCACGCCCATCTTCGTCACGAGAGCAGCTCGAGCACGATCGCGGCGCCGTTGCCG
>JBKPCZ010000075.1:0-5693 GCA_046727665.1 Chloroflexota bacterium | reverse complement strand
GTCCCACACGACGCGCGGCCGCAGCTCCGCGAATTCGTCGGACGGGAAGCGACCCGAGAGCATGTCGAGAACCCCCTCGAGGATCGGCCGCGCGAGGTCGGAGAACGGCGCCGCGCGCCGCACCACGCGCTCAAGATCATCGACGGTCCACGGCTCCACGGCGACCATCGCCACGATCTGCTGCGCGAGGACGTCGATGGGGTTGCGCGGATAGCGCGACTGCTCGACCGCGCCGGCATGCATGCGTTCCGTCAGCGCGGCGCACGCGAGCAGGTCGTCGCGGAACTTCGGCATGATCACGCCCTTGCTCGGGATGTCGATGCGATGGCCGGCGCGACCGATGCGCTGCATACCGCTCGCGACCGACGGCGGCGATTCGACCTGGATCACGAGATCGATCGCGCCCATGTCGATGCCGAGCTCGAGCGACGACGTCGCGACCAACGCGCGGAGCCGGCCCGCCTTGAGGTCATCCTCGATGCGGAGGCGCTGCTCGCGCGCGATCGACCCGTGGTGCGCGTGGACCAGCTCCTCGCCGGCGAGCTCGTTCACGGCAGCGGCGATGCGCTCGGCGAGACGCCGGCTGTTGACGAAGATGAGCGTCGAGCGGTGCTCGCGGATGAGCTCGAGCAGGCGCGGATGGATCGCCGGCCAGATGCTCGAGCGTGCATCCGCGCGCGACGCGGGTCCGCTTCGGATCTCGAGCGTCTCGGTGCCCAGCTTCGACATGTCGTCCACCGGCACCTCGACGCGAAGATCGAGCTGCTTGGTGTGGCCTGCGTCCACGATCTTCACCGGACGCGGCGCGCCGTCCGCGCCGAAACCGCCGAGGAAACGCGCGACCTCGTCGAGCGGCCGCTGCGTCGCGGAGAGCCCGATGCGCTGCAGTGGACGGCCGGCGAGCTCCTCGAGCCGCTCGAGCGAGAGCGCGAGATGCGCGCCCCGCTTCGTCGCGACCATGGCGTGGATCTCGTCGACGATCACCGTCTGGACGTCGCGCAGGCCCTCGCGCGCGGAGCTCGAGAGCACGAGGTAGAGGGACTCGGGCGTGGTGATGAAGATATCGGCCGGCTGCTTCGCGAAGCGCGCGCGCTCGCGCGCCGGCGTATCGCCGGTGCGGATCGCGACGCTCGGCTCGCGCAGCGGAGTCCCCATTCGCTCCGCGACATGGCGGATGCCGACGAGTGGTCCGCGCAGGTTCCGCTCGACGTCGACCGCGAGCGCCTTCAGCGGCGAGACGTACACGACGCGGCAGCCGGCAGGGGGCGCATGGAGCAGCTGGTCGATCGCGTAGAGGAACGCGGCGAGCGTCTTGCCCGACCCCGTCGGCGCGAGCACCAGCGTGCTCTGACCCGACGAGATCGCGGGCCAGGCAAGCTCCTGCGCGCGCGTCGGAGCCTTGAAGGACGCGCCGAACCATTCGCGGACGGGCTCATGGAAGGTCGCGAGGGCCTCGCTCCCCATCGGGAGAGAGTACTAGCGCGCGAACATCTCCCGTGGCGCGAAGACATCGGACGTTGCGCAGTTCACAGAGCGCCAGCCGGTGCGCGGTGCAGCGACGGGTACGGGGACCGAACGAGCCATCGAGGTTTCGGGTCCGACGGAAACGACTGGCCCCCGGCGATCGGGCCTGACGGCGATCGACGGCCCCCAGGAGCCGTCGACATTGGCGAAGCACCCCACCAACGCGGTCCCGTCACGCGAGAACACCTGCGTGAGCGACACGCGCGTGTCCCCTCTCGCGAAGGTCATGGCGAACGCGCCCGCGCCGGGGCTCGCGGCCGCCGACCGCGGTCCGCCCACGTCCGACGGCGGCAGAACAAGCGCGATGAGCAGAATGAGCGAGACCGCCGCGCCGGCCGCCGAGAGCGCAAGGACGTGGCCGTGCCGTGACCGATCAGCCGTCGCGCCCTCGATGTCCTCGATCACGTCACTGCAGCCGGCTCGCGAGATCGGCGAGCTGGGCGATGGACAGCGTGCGCGAGGACATCTCGAAGACCATCCCGCTCTCGGCCCACCGGATCGCCTTCATCCCGTTGTCGGTGACGATGTAGTTGGCGTCGCGCCCTCGCACGCGCAGCGGCGCGTCGCCGGGCGCCGGCGAGGGGTACGGCAGCGCCTCGCTCGCGGTCAGCCACGCGACCGTGACGAGATCGGTGCTCGCCGCGAGCCGATACGTCGTCGCGAGCGAGTCGTTACTGACGAGACCGGTCTGCCCCCGCGAGGTGATGCGGGAGGTGACCGTCGCCACGTTGGAGGGCAGGACGAGCGTCCGATCCGGGACCGGTCTTGTCATGAACGTTGGCCGCGGCAGGGTCGGCAGCGCGGGCGCGGAGAAGGTGATGAGCGGGGTCTGACTCGCACGCTCGCCCGGCGCGAAAGCGAGAACGGTGAAGAACACCAGGGCGATGCCCATGGCGACCACGGTCACGGCCGTCATCTGCACGCTCGAGCGGCTCGGGCGCTCCGGCCGGCCGGCATCGAGGTCGTAGATCACGGCGAGAAGTATGCGCGGCTACGTCACGTGGCCAGCTGCTTCGCGAGCCAATCCAGGGCGTAGTCCGCGACCTCTTCCCAACCCGGCTGCCCGACGATCCAGTGCGTGCGGCCAGGGAATTCGCGGTAGTCCGTGACCGCGTTCGAACGCGCGTACTTGCGGAAGTTCGCGAGATCCATCGTGGCCTCGACGGTCCGGTCGAGCTCGCCGGCGATGATGAGGAGCGGTCCGCGCAGGTGGTTCCGATAGTTCACCTTCGTGACGTCGGTGAGCGGGGCCAGGAGCGCCTGAAAGAAGAGCCGGCCCGACGTCGGGACGACGTATCGCTGGTAGGCCTCGCGCTGTTCCGGTTCGCTGAGCGTGTGGACCCAGCCCCACTGAAAGCTGCGGAGTGACATCCGGCGCACGCGCTCCCAGCTCGCCCAACCCAGCAGCACCGGAAGACTGGCCCGGACGGCATTCAGGCCGGGAAGCACGCCCTTGGGCGGCGCCGGGTCGATCGCAACACCGGCCGCGCCGATGCCGCGGTCGAGAAGCATCTGCACGAAGAGGCCGCCAAAGGAGTGACCGACGAGTATCGGAGGCGCGTCGAGCTCGCGGATGATCGACGCGTAGTTGTCGACGATCTCGCCGATGCCGAGCTTGCCGAAGCGCGGATCCGGGCCGCGTTGGAGTTCCGCCACGTCGTGATCGAGGAACGGCCACGCCGGGGCGACACACTCATAGCCGCGCGCCGCGAAGCGCTCCTTCCACGGATCCCACGACTCCGCCGACATGAACGCGCCGTGGATGAAGACGACGTGCGTCATGGCTCCTTTGCTTCGCGGCTCGCGCCGAGCTCCATGGCGTACGGCCACACCTGCAGGTCCGGCGGCTCGATCCCGTGCGCGGAGAGCGTCGTGCAGATCTGCGCGCGGTGATCGTTGCCGTGATGCACGAACTGCGTCAGCGGCGCCCACGCGTTCATCTCGAAACGCGGCTGTTCCGCGCGTCGCGCCGGCGTGTCGCGGATGAGCCGATCGCCGTCGAGATCGCCGGACGCGAAGAGACGCTCGACCGCGTCCGCGACGTGCGGAACATGCGACGCAATGACGTCGAGGCCGGCGTCCGGCTCGTGACGGAACAGCGGTTCGTGCAGCAGCGCTCCGAGCAGACGGACCAGGTAGCCCTCGTCGGAGCTGACGATGTGCTGCAGCGTGCGCAGGACGGTGCCGTACGTGCCCGGCACGGCGAGCTGCAGCTGCTCCGCGGTCAGCTGCCGGCAATGGGCGATGAGCCTGTCCGTCGCCCAGACGTCGTGCCGAAGTTGACGGAGCATCGCATGAGTCATGTCTGGAGGATCGGCTTTCCGCGCGACATCAGTCCTCCTCCTCGGAGATCCCGACCGCACGCCCGTATGCCCACACGCTCACCGGCGGGGGCTCGATACCGTTGCTGCCCAGGATCGTCGTGGCCTGAGTGCGGTGCTCGTTGCCATGGTGCACGAGCTGCGCGATGACGACCCCGACGGTCGAGCGGTGGCCGTCGCTCATCTCGAACGTGCGGTCGGGGTCGTCGGAGGCGGCGAGGGCGAGCGCGCGCGCTCCCACCGCGCCGGCGATGGAGGCGAGCTCATCGAGGGTATGCCGCTCATCGCGCCGGATGCGCGCGCCGATGCGCTCGCCCGTCAGCAGCCACACATACCACTGCTCGGCGCCCACGAGATGCTGCAGCGTCGCGTACAGCGTGCCGTACGTCCCGGGAGCCTTGTCATCAAGACGCGCCGGATCCAGGCCGCGGCAGAAGTCGAGGAGTGTGCCCGTGGCCCATGTGTTGTGACGGAGGACGTGATCGAGCGTGGACTTCACGTCTGGAGGATCGGACTCCCGCGCTTGATGAAGCGTCCGCGGCCTTTCTTTCCGAGGAACTTGTCCTTCTCGACGATCACCTCGCCGCGGGACATGACCACGACGGGCTTGCCCTTCACCTTGCGTCCCTCATACGGGTTGTAATCCACGCGCATGTGATGCGTCTTCGCCGAGACCGTGTGCGTCGCGCGCGGATCCCAGACGACGATGTCGGCGTCGCTGCCGACGGCGATCGTGCCCTTCTTCGGGAACATGCCCATGAGCTTTGCGGGCGTCGTCGACGTCACCTCGACCCAGCGGTTGAGCGTGATCCGGCCCTGCACCACGCCGCCGTCGTAGGTCAGGTACATGCGCGTCTCGACGCCGGGCGCGCCGTTGGGGATCTTCGAGAAGTCGCCGATGCCGAGCTCCTTCTGCTTCGGCTGGCCCTGGAAGCCCTCCTTCATGCAGAACGGACAGTGATCGGTGCTGATCACCTGGAGGTCGTTGCGCGCGAGCCCCTTCCAGAGCTCGTCCTGATGCCACTTCTCGCGCAGCGGCGGCGACATCACGTATTTCGCGCCGTCGAACCCCGGCTCGTCGTAGTTGTCGACCGAGAGGAACAGGTACTGCGGGCACGTCTCCGCGTACGCCGGCAGGCCGCGGTCGCGGAACAGCCGCACCTGTTCCAGCGCGTGGGCGGCGGAGAGGTGGACGATGTAGAGCGGCACGCCACCGGCCATCTCGGCCAGGCGGAAGGCGCGATTCGTCGCCTCGCCTTCGGCCTCCGGCGGTCGCGTGAGCGCGTGCCACTTCGGCGCCGTGTTCTTGGCGGCGAGCGCGCGCTTCACGAGCACGTCGATGACGCCGCCGTTCTCCGCATGCATGCAGATGAGGCCGCCGTTCTCGGCCGTGCGCACCAGGGCTTTGAAGATCGACGCATCGTCGACCATGAAGACGCCCGGGTAGGCCATGAAGAGCTTGAACGAGGAGATGCCCTCCTTGACCATCGTGTCCATCTCGCGCAGCACCTTGTCCGACACGTCGCGCACGATCATGTGCAGCCCGTAGTCGATGACCGCTTTGCCGCGGGCCTTCTTGAGCCACGCGTCCCGCGCCTTCTCGAGCGGCTCGCCCATGCCCTGCACCGCGAAGTCGACGATCGTCGTCGTGCCGCCGAACGCCGCGGCGCGCGTGCCGGTCTCGAAATCGTCGGATGCGAACGTGCCGCCGAACGGGAGCTCCATGTGGGTGTGCACGTCGATGCCACCGGGGATGACGTACTTGCCGCTCGCGTTGATCCTCTTCGCGCCGGCCGCCTTCAGGTCCTTGCCGATCATCGCGATCTTCTCGCCGTCGACGAGCACGTC
>JBKPCZ010000074.1:0-8012 GCA_046727665.1 Chloroflexota bacterium | reverse complement strand
GGCTTCGTGCTGCCGGTGAGCGAGCTCCAGATGCCCGTGCGGGCGCTCGCCTATGCGCTACCGGTGACCTACGCGATCCCGGCGTTCCAGCAGGAGATGCTTCGTGGCGCGCTCCCGGACCCGACGGCGCTCGCTGCGCTCGGAGTGATCGGCCTCGTGCTGTTCGCCCTGTCGGCTATCCGCCTCAGGCGTCTGCTCCGCGGCGCGCGCTAACGTCGCGAGGCCGCCCGCCACAGCAGGGTGCCGGCGATGAGGAAGGCGAGGGCCTGCACCGCGAACCAGGCTATGACGAGGACGAACACCACACCAACGGACGTGGCGCGCAGCACCGAGATGCCCTCGAGCGCGGCGATGCGGTCTCGCAGGACCGCGACGTCGTCGCGCAGCACGCGGACGTCGAGCTCGTTCTTCCCCAGCGCGGCGGAAAGCTGCTCGACGCCTGTCGCCAGATCCTCGAGGTCCTGGCCCTGTCGCCGGAAGTCCGTCGCCAGCGACAGGAGCGGCTGTGCGCCGAAGATGCTGAGTGACATCGCGTCACCCAGACGGCGCGCCGTCGTCGCGGACGAGCGTGCGCTCGCCGCCGCGCGGTCGGCCGCGCCGCGCGCATCCACGAGACTGACGGCGAACCCGTTGAAGGCGTCGTGCGTCGAGCTGAGCGCCTGACGCGCATCGATCGACGAGCGTGCGAGCGCATCGATGCCTGCCAGAGCAGGGCCGATCGCGCTCGCGAGCGCTACCGCGAGAAGAAGACCTGTCGCTCCATATGCAATCAGCGCGCCGCCGATCACGCGAGAGCGCCGCCGCCCGAAACGCCGCACGACCGTGGATCTCATCGGTCGTGTGCTCGTGCAGCGGCCATGCCGTCGTTGCATTTCGCCCTGTTCGTTACGTGAGGTCCGGCACGGCTGTTGCCTGTGACGAAGGTCATGAGAAAAGTGATCGCACCCACAACTCTCGCAGCCCTTCTCCTTCTCTCCGCCTGCTCCGGAGCCGGGACGGGCGGCCTTGCGTCCCCCTCGCCCACCACGACGGCTCGAGCCACCACCACGATCAGCCTCGGATCGCCATCACCAACGGGCACCTCAACAGCGGCCGCAGCGACTTCGTCGCCCTCCTCCGCGACCGCATCGCCCGCCGGGACCGGCGCGGCCTCGGCGACGAATGTCTGCAGCATCGCGCAGCGAGCTGATGTCGAGGCGGTCATCGGTACGCTCGTGACCACCGCCACGACGATCCAGCTTCCCCTGCCCGCCTTCACCGCCACGGCGTGTGTGTACGCATCGAGTGACGGCGCGCTCACGATCGCGCTCGGACCGCGCGGCCTCGGCCGCACCGAGTTCGAGACCGCCGCGCGGCTCGTGCCCGGCGCGACGGCCATCAGCGGCGTCGGCGACTCGGCCTTCAGCATCCGCACCGACGTTCCGACGGGCGCGGCTGGTGCCGCGAGCATCGTCGCGCTGAAGGGTTCGACCTACTTCACGGTGCAAGCGACATCGCGGACGAAGTCCAGCGACGCGTTGCTTACGGGCATCACCGATCTCGCGAAGAAGGTGGCCGGCAGCCTCTAACGTCCGGCACACGTGTCCGATGACGCGGTCCCGAGTCTCCCCGGGACCGCGTCATCGTGTGTTCGATCCTCTGAACGCCGATGGTCACACGCGGTCAGCCCTGCACCACCGGATGGATCTCGTCGGCGACGAGACCGTGGGCCTCCTTGTGGACGCGGCTTGCGGTCTCGGCATCGGGCGCGTCGACGAGACAGAAGATCTTGCCCCCCTTCTCATCGAACCAGTAGTTGATGTATTTCACGCCGTACTTCTCCTGCGTGCGCACGTCGGCCTTGTGGGCGTCCGCGACGTCCTTTGCTTTCGTGCCCGCCGGGGCCTGCTTATGGACATCCATGAACAGCGGCATCGATCGCTCCTTTCGTTCGGGCGTCACCACCCAATGAATGTGTTCTAGCAGACGACTCTGTTGGAGGCAGATCGCGGAGTCTGGCTCTAAGGCGGCGGCAGCCGCTGCCACAGGATCTTCGCGAACTCGTCGGGCGCCTCGATCATCGGACCGTGACCGACCTTCGGCATGGTGATGAGCTCGCAGCCGAGTGCGCTCGCGACACGTGTGGCATTGGGCCCTCCGGTGAACATGTCGAGCGCCCCGCTGATGACGACGCGCGGGACAGCGATGCCGCCGACCCTGTCGCCGGGCTTCCAATCGGTGAGCGAGGGAAGCAGCGCGAGTGCCGCGGCGAGGGACTGCTGCCCGCCCTCGCGCACGAGGCGCCGCCAGTAATCGTCGTTCGGCGCGCCGGGCACGATCGCGCGCAGCGCCGTCTCGAGGAAGACGGGGTCGTCCTTGAGCTGCTGCTGGCGTTCCGGCACCGCATACGCGCCGGGCATTCCGTCGATCCACCCCGGCGATACCACGACAAGTGAACGGAGGCGGTCCGGATGTGCGAGCGCGAACTCCATCGCGACGCAGCTGCCCAGCGAGTGTCCGACGAGGTCGAAGCGACCGAGGCCGAGGGCGTCCGCCAACGCGAGCAGATCAATGGCGAGCGATGGGATCGAGTAATCGCTGTCGGGACCGCGCGTCGCGCCGCGCCCGCGCATGTCGTACGCGATACCTCGTCGACCCGGCTGGATCCGGGAGAGCAACGGCTCCCACCACGAGCTCGTCGCCCAGTTGCCGTGGACGAGCACGAGCGGAGTCCCGGCGCCGGCCTCGAGGTAGTTGACGTCCAGTTCGCCGACGCGAACGCTCGGCATCAGGTGCCGACCACCACGCCGCCGTCGACGCTGAGGACCGCGCCGTTGATGAAGCTCGCCTCGTCCGATGCGAGGAACAGGTACGCGTTCGCGACGTCGCGCGGCTCGCCCATGCGACGCACCGGTGTGCGCTCGACCATCTGTTTCAGGATGTGCTCCGGCATCTGCTTCACCATCTCGGTCGCGATGAAGCCTGGCGCGACCGCGTTCACCGTGATGCCCTTCGGCCCTAGCTCGCGCGCCCAGACCTTCGTGAGGCCGATCACGCCGGCCTTCGTGGCGACGTAGTTCGACTGACCGAAGTTCCCGTACAACCCCACGACCGACGAGGCGTTGAGGATCCGCCCCCAGCCCTTCTTGATCATCACCGGCGCGACGGCGCGACCGCACAGGAAGATGCCTTTGAGATTCACGGAGATCACGGCATCGAACTGCGCCTCCTCCATGCGCCCCGTGATCGCGCCGTCCGTCAGCTTCACCAGCTGCGCGTCGCGCAGGATGCCGGCGTTGTTCACGAGGATGTCGATGCCGCCGTGCTCGGCGACGGTCGCGGCGACGGCCTCGTCGACGGCGGCGGCATCGGTCACGTCGACCTGCCGGTCGACGCCCTCGGCGACGTCCCAGGTCAGGACCGTCGCGCCCGCGTCGCGGAAGACGCGCGCGGTCTCGGCACCGATCCCGCGAGCTGCCCCGGTGACCACGGCCACGCGGCCGTCGAGCTTGCTCATGCCAGATATGCCTCCCGCACGTGTGGATCCGCGAGGAGCTCGGCACCGGTCCCTTCGAGCGTGACGCGGCCGAGCTCGATGACGTAGGCGCGCTGCGCGAGCCTGAGGGACAGCGGAACGTTCTGCTCCACGAGGAGGATCGTCGTGCCGGCGGCGTGGATCTCGCGAAGCGCGCGGAAGACCTGCTGCACGAGCACCGGCGACAGCCCCGCCGAGGGCTCATCGACGAGCAGGAGCCGAGGACGGGCCATGAGCGCGCGACCGATCGCGACCTGCTGCTGCTCGCCGCCGCTCATCGTCCCGGCCCGCTGCTCGAGCCGCTCGCCGACGCGTGGGAACAGCCCGACGACCCGCTCCAGCATCTCCGTACGGCCGGCCCAAGACTCCGGCGTCGCCATGGCGCCGAGCTCGAGGTTCTCGCGCACGCTCATCTCGGGGAAGAGCTGCCGGCCTTCGGCGACCTGCGCGATCCCGGTGCGGGTGATGTCGTGAGGTGCGAGGCTGGTGACGTCGCGTCCGGCGAGATGGACCCTACCGGCCGTGGCCCTGATGATCCCGTTGATCGTCCGCAGGAGCGTCGTCTTCCCCGCCGCGTTCGCGCCGACGAGCGCGACGGCCTCGCCCTCGTCGACGTGGAGCGTGATGTCGCGCAGCACCTGGACGGGACCGTAGCCCGCCGACAGACCGGCGACCTCGAGCAACCTCACGCGTCTTCCGTTCCCAGGTATGCCGCGATGACCCTCGGGTCGCGCGAGATCTCGGCGTACGTACCCTCGGCGAGCTTCTTCCCGTAGTCCATCACCACGACGCGATCCGACAGATCGCGGACGGTGCTCATGACGTGCTCGATGAGCAGCAGCGTGACGCCCTCGGCGCGGATCCGTCCGAGGAGCGCGATGGCCTCGCGTTCCTCGGCCGGCGTGAGCCCCTCCATCACCTCGTCCAGGAGAAGGAGCGCGGGCCGCGTGGCGAGCGCCCGCGCGAGCTCGAGCCGCTTGCGGTCCGCGAGCGTGAGCGACGCGACCGCACGGCGCAGATGCGCGCCCAGTCCGACGAACGCGCAGAGCCGCTCGGCCTCGGCGCGCGCGGCCGCCAGACCGCCGTGGTGGTCGGAGCCGAACAGCGCGCCGACCATCACGTTGTCGAGCACGTCGAGATCGAGGAACGGCTGTACGACCTGGAACGTTCGGCCCAGACCCGCGCGCGTGCGCGTGTGCGCCGGCGCGCGCGTGATGTCCGCGCCGCGCAGCCGGATCGCGCCGCCGTGCGTCGGCAAGAGACCCGAGATGAGGTTGAACGTCGTGGACTTCCCCGCGCCGTTCGGCCCGATGATCGCGAGCGTCTTGCCCTCGTCCACCGTGAACGACAGATCGTCGACGGCCGCGAGCCCGCGGAAACGCCGCACCAGGCCGGTCACCTCGAGAAGCGCCACGGCCACCTCCCGGCATAGCGCTGCGCGAGGCCGAGGAGGCCGCGCGGCATGAAGAGGACGGCGATGACGATGACCAGACCGTAGACCACCTGATAGCCGTCCTTCCACGGCGGCGTCACGCGGAGGTACTCCTCGAGGGAGCGCATGACGATCGTGCCGATCACGGGGCCGGCTGAGGTGTACAGCCCACCGAAGATCGGGAACACCAGCGCCGAGACCGAGCGTCCGATGTCGAACGCGTCGAACGGATCGGTGTGCGTGATGAAGGGCATGTAGAACGCGCCGGCGAGCGTGGCGAGCACGGCCGACGCGGTGAAGAGCCCGACCTTCACGCGCACGACGTCGAGACCCATGACGCGCGCGACCGTCTCGTTCGCGCGCACCGCGGTCACGGCGTACTGCCAGCGCGACCAGCGCACCGCGAGCGAGAGCGCGAGCGCGAGCGCGAAGATCGCGCCGATCAGGTAATACGACGCGATCCGGTCGCCCTCGAACAGCGGCGGCATCGCGATGCCGACGGTCCCGCCGCTGAGGTCGGGGATCTGCAGCGCCACGGTCCGCCACACCTCGGCGAACGCGAGCGTCGCGATCGCGAAGTAGATGCCGCGCAGGCGCAGCGTCACCACGCCGAGCACGAAGGCGATGGCGCCCCCGACGAGGGCCGCGAAGACAAGGCCCGCAAGGGGTGGTATCGCCCACAGCTTGAACGCGATCGCGACGCTGTACGCGCCGAGCCCGAAGAACGCGCCGTGGGCGAGCGAGAGCTGCCCGGTCCGCGCGACGACGTCCCACGACAGGGCGAGCGTCATGAACATGAGCATCACGTTCGCGAGGAGCATGAGGTACCGGTCGCCGCCAAAGCCGAGCCACGGCAGCGCCGCGACGACGGCGAGGAAGACCATCCAGCCGACGAGATCGCGCCTCATGTCGCGCTCAGCGCCGCAGCCCGCCGGGCCGCGCGAGCAGGACGGCGAAGATGATCACGAAGAAGAGTCCGTCGCGCAGCGCCGACCCGCCGGGAACGTACTGCGAGACCACTTGCTCCGCCAGGCCCAGGAGCAGGCTCGCCCACAGGACGCCGGTGAGATTGCCGAGGCCGGCGAGCACGACGATGGAGAAGGCCTTGAGCAGCGTGCCGAGGCCGAGGTACGGACTGACCTGTGTCTGGAACACGAGCATCACGCCCGCGGCGGCGGCGAGCGCGGCCGACATGCCGAAGGCGATCTCGTACACGCGGTCCACGTGGATGCCGACGATCTGCGCGCCGAGACGGTTCTGCGCCACCGCGCGCATCTGCTTGCCAAGACGGCTGCGCTGGAGCAGGACGTAGCTCGCCAGGACGAGCGCGATGCACACCGTGAATACCGCAAGACGCGCGTAGGTCACGCTCGCGAAACCCAGATCGAAGACGTCGAAGCGCCAGTCGAGGTTGGCGTCCTTCGCCTGCGGGCTGAGCGTGATGCTCGCTCCGTTCACAAAGAGGATCGACAGGCCGAAGGTGAGCAGCATCTGGTTCAGCTCGGGCTGGCGGAGGACGGGTCTGAGGGTGAAGCGATAGATGCCGGTCGCGACGAGATAGAGCGCGAGGGCCGAGAGCGGGATGCCGATCGCGATGACGAGCGGACTCACCGCGGGGCCGAGACCCAGTGGTCCCGACAGGAGCATGTAGAGCCAGAAGCCGATGTACGCACCGAGCATCACGAACTCGCCGTGCGCGAAGTTCACGACGCCGATGACGCCGAGCGAGATCGCGAGGCCGAGAGCGGTGAGGGCGTAGAGGCCGGAACGCAGGACCCCGAACAGCAGGGTCTGCGGCAGCGCCTCCACGCTCTCTCCTAGTTCCTTACGGAGCTACGAGCCGAGTGGTGGCCGCTTGCGGCCACCGACGAGGCGAGGACGCTCCGAAATGCGCAGCATTTATTTGAACTTCGCGGTCGCGAGACTGTCCGGGAAGACGATCTCCTGCTTCCCGCTTTGCCACTGGAACGTGACGAGACTGGTGAACCCCTGGTGTTTGGTGTACTGGCTCGCCTTGAACTGGAGGGTCGGGCCGATCGGCGAGTCGTACTTCGTCGCCTCCATCTCCTTGATCCAGCTCGCGGTGTTGCCCGTGCCGGACTTCTTGAGCGCGTCGACGACGGTGACGATGTTGGTGTACGCGAGCGCCGACCAGTAGCTGACGGGCAGCTTGTTGTACTTCTTCTGGAAGTCCGCGACGAACTTCTTCGACGCGGCCGCCGGTATGTCGGTGGTCCAGAGCGTGAGCCCGGCGACGCCCTCCGCGACCGGCGACTTGCCGAAGTCCGGTGGGAACGACGGCGGCGACGCGTAGATGAGCTTGGGCTTGTAACCGACCTCGCGCATCTGCGTGAGGAACGGGATCACGTCCGCTGCGAACGGCACGAGGACGACGGCCTCGGCGCCTGAGTTCTTTACGCGGTTGAGCAGCGCGGTGAAGTCCGTGGATCCGCTCTTGAACGGTTCCGAGATGACGACCTCCTGGCCCTGTGCCGGAAGCGCGGTCTTGTTGAAGTTGTACGCGCCGGTTCCGAACGCGCCGTCCTCGTACACGAGCGCGAACTTCTTGAGCGGCGTGGAGCGCATGAACGCGAGGCTGCTCTCAGCGTTCTGGTACTCCCACGGGTGATAGTGGAAGAAGTACGCCTCGTCCTTCATGCCCTGCTCGAACGCGGTCGCGGCCGCGCCCGTCCAGGCCATCGGGATCTTCGCCTTCTTCGCCGGCTCGACGAGCGCGAGGCTGATGGTCGACGCGAGGCCGCCCATCATGACCTCGACCTTGTCGCTGTTGACGAGCTTCTCCCACGAGGCGACCGCGGTGGCCGGGTCGTTCTTGTCGTCCTCGTAGATGACCTGGACATTCGCGCCGTTGACGCCGCCCGCGGCGTTGATCTGCTCGACGGCGAGCTCGTAACCGTCCTTCATGTCCTGACCGGTCGCGCCCGACGGACCGGTGAGCGGCAGCAGCGCTCCGAGCTTGATCGGTGGCTTCGGTGCGGCGCTCGCCGTCGCGCTCGGCGTCGCGGGTGTCGTGCCACCGCAGGCCGCGGCCAGCAGGCCGAGTCC
>JBKPCZ010000073.1:0-6287 GCA_046727665.1 Chloroflexota bacterium | reverse complement strand
GACGCGACGACGTCGAAGTACATCTCCGACGGGCAGCTCGCCAAGACGTGGAACATGCGGCCCGACTTCATCACGCTGACGATCGGCCGCGAGAACACGCCGATCATCGACATGATCGACAGCTGCTTCAAGAAGGTGCGCGACCACGACTTCACCGAGGCGAACGTCTGCTTCGCGATGATCCTCGCGAACGAGTCGGCCTTCACGAACCTGAAGAACAATCTCGTGACCATCTTCCAGGGCTACCGGCTGATCATGTATGGCCGGCCCTGGCTCATCGTCGCGGTGACCACCGTGCCGAACCCGTACGCCCAGTCGACGGACGTTCTTATCAAGATCCCGCAGCTGTGCCTGCCGCTCGTGGACACGGCTCTCACCTGTGGGATCCGCTGGGCCCAGTACCCGCCGGCCTTGGCGACGGCGGACCAGGTGATCCAGAAGCTCAACCAGACGATCTACGACGCGTATTACCCGTTCTTCGTCGGCACGCAGGGGCGCTTCCAGCTCGTCGACATCTATCCGAAGTTCAAGGGCCACTGCATGGAGATGAAGGTCCAGATCAAGACCGAGGTCGACCACGGGGAGTATGTGGACAATCACGACTCGCCCGAGGTGAACATGGGCTGCGACAACACCTGGTTCGTCAAGGGTGACGACGGGAACAAGATCCCGCAGTACCTCGACCCCGCGATCGACGGCGTGCTCATCAACAAGAGCCAGACCACGAAGGGCATGGGCGTGCGCGTCAACGCTGACGGCCAGAAGTGCATCTCCGACCAGATCTGGGAGTGGGACACGCCCGAGCCCGGGACGACCCCGCTCAAGTGGAAGCTGAAGTACCCCGAGCAGCCCAACAGCGACATCTGTAACTAGCGACTGAGCAGGCGGTCGGGCCGCGGCTAGAATCGCCGCGGCCCTGTGCCGCCGCCCGCTTCCTCCCGTGGCGGCAGATCCGCATGCCGGTGTGAGCGAATGCGCTGAGGAGGTGCGTCGCCCAACACGCGAGCGTCAGCTGATTTAGGGAGGGGGACTTCATGACAGCACGTGCGGCCGCCAGACCGGGCGGCCAGGACTGGATCGAGCGGCAGTTCAAGGTCCGCGAGTCCGGGTCCACGATCGGTACCGAGATCCGAGGTGGCGTCACGAACTACCTCGTCATGTCCTACATCCTCGTCGTCAATGCCCTGATCCTTTCGGGGGCGGGCGTGCCATTCCCCGCGGTCGTTGCGGCGACGGCTCTCATGGCCGCGCTGTTCTGCGCCGGCATGGCGCTCTACGCGAACTACCCGTACGCGGGCGCGGCCGGCCTCGGGATCAACGCCGTCGTGGCGTTCACGCTCGTCAAAGGCCTGGGTCTGTCCTGGCAGGGCGCGATGGGCGTCGTCGCCCTCGAGGGCCTGGCCATCTGCATCGCGATGGCGCTCGGCGTGCGCCGGACGCTGCTCGACGCCGTGCCCGTTCCGATCAAGCTCGGCATCGGCGCGGGCATCGGCGCTTTCATCTTCGCCATCGGTTTCTTCAACGGAGGGCTCGCCGTCGGCACCGGCAATCCGTCCGATCCGGTCGCCCTCGGTAATCTCAACAGCGGTACGGCGATCGTGACGATCGGCGGGCTGCTGCTCACCTCGTTCCTGTACTCGCGCAACATCAAAGGCGCGCTCATCCTGGGGATCATCGGCGCGACTGTGATCGGGATCCTGGTGAACGCGGCCACTGGCGGCGCCACCTACAGCAGCCTGCCCGGCGTCGCGGTCATGCCCAAGGACCTGCTAGCCACGCCGGACTTCTCGACGGTGGGCGCGGTGTTCACCAGCGGCGCGAAAGGCATCGCACTCCTCGAGGTCTTCACGCTCGGGTTCTTCGTCGCGATACTCACGATCTTCTCTCTCATGCTGTCGGACTTCTTCGACACCGCCGGCACGGTCGTCTCCGTGGCATCGGAAGGCGGTTGGCTCAAGAAGGACGGGACCATCGAGCGTGCCGACCGAGTCTTCTGGGTCGACTCGCTGGGCGCGCTCTTCGGCGGGATCTTCGGTACCTCGAGCAACACGACATATATCGAATCAGGCGCAGGCGTTGCCGAGGGCGCCAAGACGGGGCTCGCGAGCCTCGTCACCGCGGCGCTCTTCCTGGTCTCGATCTTCCTCGCACCGATCGCGGGCATCGTTCCGCCGCAGGCGACCGCACCCGTACTCATGCTCGTCGGCTGGTTCATGTTCAAGCCGATCCTCGACCTGAACAAGATCGGCAACATCGACTTCGCGACCGGATTCGCCGTGCTTCTCACGCTCTTCGTGATGCCGCTCACGTACTCGATCACGAACGGTGTGGGCGCCGGTTTCATCGCGTACTCGCTGCTCAAAGTCGCGAGCGGCAAGAGCAAAGACGTCAGCATCCCGATGTGGGTCGCGACGGCCGCCTTCGCGATCTACTTCGCGGACCCGTGGCTACGCCAGTTCATCCCCAAGTGACCTGACCTGTCCGGCACCTTTCGGACGAACGCAGGAGCCCCGCGTGATGCGGGGCTCCTGCCCATTCATCGAGGGACTCCGTCCCCCGACTTTCAGCGGGTGCCTAACGACTCCGGAGCTTCGAGAGCAGGCGCAGGATCTCGAGGTACAGCCAGATCAGGGTGACGAGCAGCCCGAACGCGCCGTACCACTCCATGTATTTCGGCGCTCGCGCGGCCTCGCCCTGCTCGATGAAATCGAAGTCGAGCACGAGGTTGAGGGCGGCGACGACAATCACGACGAGGCTCACGCCGATGCCGAGCACGCCGTTCCCGAAGATGGCCTCGTGGAGAAAGCCGACCTGCACGCCGACGAGGTTCAGCACGAACTGCGCGACATAGACGACGAAGATCGCGCCGGTCGCGGCCGCGACGCCGAGCTTGAAGTTCTCGGTCGCCTTGATGAGGCCGGAGCGGTACGCCGCGAGCAGCGCGAAAAGGGTCCCGAAGGTCAGCGACACCGCTGGGATGACGATGCCCGGGTAGGCGGCCTCCATCACGAGAGAGATGGCGCCGACGAACAGGCCCTCGAGTACGGCATAGATCGGAGCCGTGATCGGCGCCCATTGCTTGCGCACGACGGTGGCGATGGCCACGACGAGCCCGCCAATGGCTCCCAGCAGCATGAGGCCGTAGAGCGCGCCTTCGTCGGCGATGACCGCACCGGCGACGCCGGCGATGAGCAGGAGGAACAGGACGTACGTCCGGTTCACTGTCCCCTCGATCGTCATGCCTTCGCCTTCGGCGGCGATCGGTAGTCCCTTGAACGTCGATTCCCTAAGGGCCGGATTCCCCGACCGGTTGCCGATGATCTGTCTCACCCTGCCACTCCTTCACGCGCGATGGTCGTTGCGGATTGTCTCAGACGCTGAACGCCGCGCACGAGGCCGAAGCAGCCCGACAGCATCATCGCGCCGTGCGGTGCGGCGAAGTACCAGCCGAGCGGCGCGGCCATCGCGCGATTCGGGCCGGTCACCGCGACGAATGAGAACGGACCCGCCGCGCGATAGCGCTCGTCGAGCACGAGCGCGCCGTGCCCGTCGTCGTCGAACACCTCGTCGTGTGTGATCGTCCCTGTGACGAGACGCGCGATGAGCCGGTCCAGCTTCTTCGTATCCATCGCTTCGGTGTGGTGCTCCATCACGCCGAACAGCTCCTCGCCGCGGACGAGGAGACCGAGCACGTGCTGGTTGCCGACGTTGACGATGCAGGCACCGAGCTGGGACGCCTGACCGACGAGGTCGTCGTCGAGCGCGCCCAGGACGGCGGCCGGTCCGGTGTCTGCGACGATCGCGCCGGGCGCGTCGGCTTGTATCGCGCGCAGGCGCGTCATGTACTCCGGCGGCTCGCGCCAGATGTGATCGACGAGCGTGCTGCCGGGCGTGAGGAAGCGGCGCCAGTGCTCGAAGCGAAACAGTCGGTTGGAGTGCTTCGGGGAGAAGCCGTGGTCCTGGGCCGCGACGGCGATGGTCGGTGGCAGCGTGACGTCGTACGGCGCGAGCGCGCCGGCGAGTCGCGCGAGATTCAGGTCGCGCAGCTCGATCGACATTGCGCCGTCGGGCGCCTCGGCGGTGATGACGATGCCGCGGCTGCGCAGCAGGTCGAGGTCATCGTGGACGGTGCCCGCCGCCAGCTCGGTGGCGTAGACGCGGAGGCCGGCCTCGAGGTGGCGCCAGACCGCGTTCGTCGTGTGGTACCCGCCCATGAGGTTGCCGTGGAGGAAGACATCGCGCCCGGCCTCGCGCGCGGCCGCGATCTTCCTGCCCGCGATCGCGGTGGCGGACGGCAGCACGAGCTGGACGGCGTTCTCCATGGGCTGCGCGGGGTCGTAGAGGAGGACGTCCATCGTCCCCGCGCCGATGTCGATCGCGAGGATGCGATCGTCGGACATGATGTGATGCTAACGAGCGAGCCTCGGCGCGGCGCAGGTAAACTTGAATCGGCCGCACCTCGGGGGAGGTCGCATAGAGGCCTAGTGCGCGGGTTTGCTAAACCCGTTCGGATGCAGTGATGCGCCGACGAGGGTTCGAATCCCTCCCTCCCCGCAAGCCGAAACCGTTCATGCACACGGATGGACTGTGCGGACTTGGCGTGGGCAGCAGGGCTCTTCGACGCCGAGGGCTCAATCACGTTCCATCTACCGAAGCATCGACGTCAGTTGCGTGCGACGATGGATCTCAGTCAGGCCGGGCAAGATCAGCCGCCGCATGTGCTGCAGCGATTCCGAACAGTGGTAGGAGCCGGTAGCCTGTTCGGTCCCTACCGCGGTTACCTCTTCTACTGGCGAACTCATGACGCCGCGATCATCACGTCGACCGTGGTCCTGCTCTGGCCTTGGCTTGGACAAGCGAAGCGCGACCAGATAGTTCGCGTTGTGCGACGCGTGAACTCGCTCTGGTCCGCGGAAATTCTGGCGTCAGCGTGGGAGTCGCATCTCGCTTGCGCTCGTGACCAAGCGCTCGTGACAGACGAAGAGCGAGCCTGGGCCGCGGGCTTCTTCGACGGCGACGGGTCCATCGGTGCCTATCGGCAACGGACGAAGCGCTCGGAGTATCTGGTGCTTTCGGCCGCCGTCACGCAGGCGGCAGGGCGCGGCACGTTTGAGAATTTGACGCGCTTCCGACAGGTCGTTGACGCTGGTTCCGTGAACGGGCCTTACGAGCCGCGCGGCTGGTCGCGGCTGCCTCAGTACAAATGGCAACTAAAGGGACACAAGGTCGAGCTGGTCATGGACCGCCTCTGGCCATGGCTGGACGATGCGAAGCGCGAAACAGCCAAAACCGCGATCGACCGTGCCCGTCGCTCCTTTGCCGAGCGGCGACGGGCCTAGGGAACCGCGGGCGCGTCCCGCCCGTAACTTCTTTCGCATGCACCGCATCGATCCGTGGTTCGCGATCGGCCTCGTCTGCTTTTTCGCGCTGCTCTTTGTCGCTCTCTTCGGCGAGCGCATCGCCCCCTACGAGCCGATCTACTTCGTCGTCAACCGCGGCAACCTGCAGCTACCGTTCGCGCCGGGCGAGGTGTTCCCGCTCGGCTCTGACGTGCTGGGCCGCGACCTGCTCAGTCTCGTGCTCGCGGGAGAGCGCGCGCGACGCTGATCATCGCGGTGACCGCGGGCATCGCGCGTGTCCTGAGCGGTCTTGTGGTCGCGGTCGTCGCAAGCTGGTGGCGTCCAGTCCGCGTCGCCGGCGATGCGCTCTCCGAGGTCATCTCGGCGGTCCCGGCGACGCTCATCGCGGTCCTCATCGTCATCGTGTTCATCCGCGGCGACGCCCAGATACCGATCTTCATCGTCGCGCTGCTCGTCACGGGCTGGGCGGGGCCGTATCGCGTCGCGCGCGCCGAGCTCGGACTCGGGTCCGGTCTGCGCATCTCGGTCGCGAGCCTGCCGATCATCGAGTACATCTTCCAGTGGAACGGCATCGGCTACATCGCACTGCAGGCGATCGCGAGCCGGGACCCGGCGGCGCTCACGGCGAGCGCGCTCGTGCTCGTCACGCTCTTCGCGCTTTTGAGCTTCGTCGCCGACCTCGGCCGTCCTCGATTCGCGTATCGCTGATGGCTACGGGCTGATGGACGCGCTCGACCGGCCTACGGGTGGAGCGTCCTGACCACCAGCCCGGCCGGCACTTTGGGGTAGAAGTACGTCGTCTTCTGCGGCATCTTCTCGCCCGCGTCGGCCACTCGCCGCAGCGTCTCCGGATCCACGGCGCGCAGCAGGATCGCCGTTCCGGCCGCGATCGCGTGCTCGGTGTCGTGTTCGTAGGCGATCTCCGCT
>JBKPCZ010000072.1:0-12756 GCA_046727665.1 Chloroflexota bacterium | reverse complement strand
GGTCTGCCGACGGCGCGCGGCGATCGACGCGAGCCCGTGTTCGCGCTGACGCCGGCGGGCCGCGACGCGCGGTCCGGCGCGGTTCGCCTCGGCGCGCGCCAGCTCCTCACGCTGCGGGCGCTCGAGGCCGGCGCGGTGAGCTCGGCCGATCTCGCGGATGCCGGCGGTTCCGCGATCGCGGCGCGCGCGCTCGCGAAGCGGGGTCTCGTCCTCGAGGGCGCCCGCAGCGTTCGCCGCAGCCCCGGTGAATTCGCGCTCGGCGAGGACGACACGGTGCGTGACGCGACCGCCACCACCGGACAGGCCGACGCGCTGCAGACGATCGTCGCCAGCCTCGGCGCCGGCGCGCCATTCCTGCTGCACGGCGTGACGGCGAGCGGGAAGACCGAGGTCTACTTGCGCGCGGCCGCTCGCGCGCTCGCCATGGGGCAGGGGGTGATCGTCCTCGTGCCGGAGATCGCGCTCACCGCGCAGGTCGTGGCGCGGTTCGTGGCGCGTTTCGGCGAGCGCGTCGCGCTGTTGCACTCGGCGCTGTCGGCCGGCGAGCGCTACGACGAGTGGCGCCGCGTCCTCGACGGGACGGCCGATGTCGTGGTCGGCTCCCGCTCCGCGCTGTTCGCGCCGCTCGAGCGACCGGGCCTCGTCATCGTCGACGAGGAGCAGGAGCCCTCCTATAAACAGGAGAGCGCGCCGCGCTACCACGCCGTTGACGCCGCCCTCGCGCTCGGGCGCATCGCGGGCGCCGTCGTCGTGCTGGGCAGCGCGACGCCCCGCGTCACGACCTATCACGCGGCCACGACCGGTGCGCTGCGGCTCCTCGCGCTCCCCGAACGCGTGAGCGATCTCGTGATGCCGCCCACGACGATCGTCGATCTGCGTCTCGAGCTGAAAGCGGGCAACCGCGGAACGCTGTCGCGCGCGCTGCGCCTCGCGCTGGAGCGCACGGTCGCGAAGGGCGAGCAGGCCATCCTTTATCTGAACCGGCGTGGCTTCGCGACGGTCGTGCTGTGCCGTGACTGCGGTCACGTCGTGAACTGCCCGGCCTGCGATGTCCCGTTCGCGTATCACGCTGATGGCACGCTGGTGTGCCATCGCTGTGGCCGCCGCGGGACGCCGCCCGAGCGGTGCCCGTCGTGCGGGAGCGTGCGCATCCGCCATCTCGGCGTGGGCACGCAGCGGGTCGAGGAGGAGGTGCGCGCCGTCGTGCCGAAGGCGGCGCTCCTCAGACTGGACCGCGACGCCGTGCGCCTGAAGGGCTCGCACGCGGCGCTCTTCGATCGCATGCGCTCGCGACGCGCGCAGGTCATCGTCGGGACGCAGATGGTCGCCAAGGGCTTCGATCTGCCGGGCGTCTCGCTCGTCGGCGTCGTGAACGCGGACACCGTGCTCAGCCTTCCGGATTTCTCGTCGGCGGAGCGGACGTTCCAGCTGCTGACCCAGGTGCTCGGCCGCTCGGGGCGGGGACCCGCCGGCGGAAGAGGCATCGTGCAGACCTATCTGCCTGATCACTACGCGATCCGCGCCGCCGCCGCGCACGACTACGCCGCGTTCGCAGCCGCCGAGCTCGAGGGCCGACGGCGCTTCGGCTACCCGCCGTTCGCGAAGCTCGTGCTGCTCCAGACGCAGGCAAAGCGCCCCGAGACCATCGAACGGCGCGCGGAGACATACGCGAAAGAGCTCCGCGCCGCCGCGGGCGGCGATGCCGTGGTGCTCGGGCCCGCGCCGGCCTTCGCGGCGAAGCGCGCCGGTTCATTCCGCATGCAGCTCATCCTGCGCGGCGTGCGACCGCAGGCCGTGCTCGATCGCGTTCCCCCGTCGGCGGAGTGGACGGTCGACGTTGACCCGGTGACACTGCTCGGATGAGCGAGAGCCTCGCCGAAGAGGAGCCGCAGCCGCCGCGACTGCGGATCGCGAAGGGATCGCCGTGGCGGATCGATCCCGGTCGCCGCGCGAAATGGTCGGCGCCGGCGTTCGTGTCGGCGCATGCGGTCGACGTGCGGCAGATCGGCGATCCGGTGCTGCACGCTGCCGCGAAGAAGCCGCGGATGCAGCGCGGCGATCTCGAGGCGCTCGCTCAGCGGATGTTCGCGTCAATGGTCGCCGCACGCGGGATCGGCATCGCGGCGCCGCAGATCGGCATCCCGCTGCGCGTCGCGATCATGGACGTCGATGAGGCCGGCATCGTCGCGGTCGAGCCGAAGATCGAGTGGGTCAGCGATGAGGTCGAGGAGACGAGCGAGGGTTGCCTTTCGGTCCGAGGTATGTACGGCATGCTCGAGCGACCGCTCGTCGCGCGCCTGGTCGCCCTCGACATCGCCGGGAAGAAGTTCGTCGTCGAGGGCGAGGAGTTCGGCGCCCAGTGCATGCTTCACGAGACCGATCACTTGAACGGGATCTTGTACGTGGACCTGCTCAAGTCGCGTGACGACCTGCATCCGGTCGAGGTCGAAGCGCCGGCCGATTCGGGCGAGGGAGAGCGGCTGCGATCCTGAAGCGCGAAGATGAAGCTCGGTGACGCGCACGGTCTTCCTCGGGACTCCGGCGTTCGCCGTTCCGTCGCTCGAGGCGGTGGACCGGATGCGTGACCGCGGCGTGCTCGACCTCGTGGCCGCCGTGACCCAGCCCGACCGCGCCGGTGACCGGGGCCGCCTCAGCGTCCCGGCGGTGAAGGCGCGCGCGCTGGCGCTCGGCGTTCCGGTGCTGCAGCCGGCGCGGATCGACGAGAGCGCCCTGAACGAGCTCATGTCGCTCCATCCCGAGCTGCTGGTGTGGGCGGCCTATGGCAACCGGATCCCGCGCACGCTGCTCGCCTCGGTGAACGGCCGCGCGGTGAACGTGCACGCCTCGCTGCTGCCGCGCTGGCGCGGTGCGGCGCCGATCGCGCACGCGATCCTGGCTGGCGATCGCGACACCGGCGTCACGCTCATGGAGGGCACCGCCGCGCTCGACGAGGGACCGATCCTCAGGCAGGAGCGGACGCCGATCGGCGATACGGAGACCACCGGAGAGCTCACCACGCGGCTCGCCCTGCTCGGTGCGCGGCTGCTCGAGCGCGAGCTGCCTCGCTACATCGCCGGCGAGCTGGTGGGCACGCCGCAGGACGGGTCGCGAGCGACGCTCGCGCCCAAGCTGCTGTCGCACGATGCGGAGCTCGACTTCGAACGGCCGGCCGAAGAGCTCGCGCGCCGCGTGCGCGCGTTCACGCCCGAGCCGGGCGCGTGGACGACCTTCCGCGGCGAGCGGCTGGTCGTGGCGGGCGCGTCGGTGTCGGGCGGATCGCCACGCGAGAACGGCGCGCTGCTGATCGAAGATGGATCGCCCAAGATCGCGGCGGGCGCCGGCTGGCTACGTCTCGATCTCGTGCGGCCGGCGGGTAGGAGGACCATGCGAGGGGCCGACTGGGCACGGGGACTGCGAGATATCGGGGGAGCCCGCGTACCGTCCTGAGCGCTAGTGCCGCAGGATCGACGGGGGCGTCGCGTGCTCTTCGTCGGTGAGCAGCTTGAGCGTCAGCGGATCCAACGTGCGCAGCCGGTAGCCGCCGCCCGCCGCGGTCGGGCGCTGCACCGCCATGCGCAGCCTGCCGTCGCGGCCCAGCGCTGTCCACAGCACGACGTTCTCGTACCAGTAGATCTCGAGCTTGATGTCGTTCGCCAGCTCGGCGCCGGTGCGGGGTTCGACACGTCGCGTTCCCTGGTAGGTGAGACCTCGTTGGTCGGAAAGAGACTGGACGTACAGGGAGGACCCGTCCTCCGAGAGGAGGAGGCGCCAGCGCAGGCTTGGGGCTGCGGCGGGGATCCGAGATGGCAGCGTCCACAGGACGGTGCCGGTGGCGACGTCTTCAGCTTGGATCCAGTTCTCTGGAGTGGTGACGAACCGCAGCTTGCCGTCCGCTGCGAGCAGCGGAGGTTCGACGGCGACTCTTACCACCGCGGGCACGGCACGCGGCGTGGGACTCGGATCGCCGCTGTCGACGCACGCGGACGCTGCTACGGCGACCAGTATCAGTGGAAGCAGCCAGCGGAAGCTCGGGTCGCGCACATGGTCACTACAAGAACCGCTCTCGACCCGTTCCGATCGAGGCGTCCGCCGTGACCGGTACGCTCGTCGTATGAGAGCAGCCCGTCCGGTCAAGGCAGCACTTCCCGCGATCAGCGACGTGGACGAGCGGGCCCTAGTCGCATGGCTGCGTGACCATCAGGAGCCCGCGTACCGGGCGCGCCAGATCCGGCGGCACATCGCGCGTGGGACGGAGTCGAGCTGGGACGAGCTCACCGATCTCCCGAAGGGACTGCGCGACCTGCTCGCGCGCTCGTTCCGTTTCAGCGCGGTCGAGCCCGAGACGGAGATCGCGAGCGCGGACGGCGAGACGCGGAAGGTCCTGCTCCGGCTGCACGACGGCCATCACATCGAATCGGTGCTCATGCCGCATCACGGTGCGCGCAACTCGGTGTGCTTCTCGACCCAGGCTGGTTGCCCGATGGCGTGCGCGTTCTGCGCGACGGGCGAGATGGGGCTGGTGCGCAATCTCACGGTCGGCGAGATCGTCGATCAGGTGCGCCACTGGCAGCGCGAGCTGGTCGCGCGACGCGAACGCGTGTCGCACGTCGTCGCGATGGGGATGGGGGAGCCGCTGTCGAACTTCGACGCGACCGTGGCGGCCGTGCGGATGCTCATCGACCCGCAGCTCTTCGGTATCAGCCCGCGGCGCGTGACGATCTCCACCGTCGGCGTGGTCCCGCAGATGGATCAGCTCGCGGCGCTCGACCTGCCGATGAATCTCGCGGTCTCGCTGCACGCACCGAACGACGATATCCGCGGCGCCATCGTGCCGCTCAACAAGCGCTGGGGCATCGACGAGGTGCTCGCCGCGTCCGCGCGGTACGTCGCGCGCACGAAGCGGCGCGTGACGTTCGAGTACGTGCTGCTGTCAGGGGTGAACGACGCCGACAGCCACGCGACGGAGCTCGCCGCGCGGATCGCCCGCCTGGGTCCGACATCCGACTATCACGTGAACCTCATCCCGGTGAACAAGGGGCCGGGTGGCTTCACGCGCCCGTCGGAGCGACGCATGGAGCGTTTCGCGGAGATCCTTCAGGAACGGGGCATCGCGGCGACGCTGCGCATCAGCAAGGGTCAGGACATCGCTGCGGGCTGCGGTCAGCTGAAGGTGCCCACGCTCGCTTCGGCTCGCTGACAGGGGCCCCTGCCCCTGGGTCTTGCCGCCGCGGCAGTCGTGTAACCGCCGAAGCCAGGGTCTATCGCGCCTTCGCGCGCTCCCGCTTCCTGGCCATCCGCGCGTTCTTGGTCTGGTCGCGCCGGCAGCGCGTGCAGACGAGCAGCTTCTCGCCGTTGATCAACGCCGGGTGCAGGTTCGCGTCGAACCGGCGGTGCGTGTGCACCTTCGAGTGGCTCACGTTCGAGCCGAACGCCGCGGTCTTGCCGCAGATCGCGCAGGCGCGTGGCATCAGCGGTATCTCCTCAGGGGACTGAACCTCAATGGTACTGTCGCGCCCATCGCGACGCAATGTGATGGCAAGACTCTGTTGCGCGTCCTCGAAGCCGCCGCCGATCGTCTCGAGCGCGCGGTCGACGAGGTCAACGCGCTCAATGTGTATCCGGTGCCCGACGGCGACACCGGGACGAACATGGTCCACACCGTTCGCTCCGCGCTGAAGCACGCGCGCGCGGCCGACCCGACGCTCGCAGCGGTCAGCGCGGCCGCCGCTCATGGCGCGCTCATGGGCGCGCGGGGCAACAGCGGCGTGATCCTGTCGCAGATCATCCGTGGCCTCAAGGACGCGCTCGCGAGCGCCGAGAGCCTGGGCACGCACGAGCTGCGCGCAGCGATCAACCTCGCGCGGCGCCACGCCCACGATGCGGTCGCCGCGCCGGCGCCGGGCACGATCCTCACCGTTACGGTCGCGATCGAGGACGCCGCTGCGGACGACTCGGGCTCGGTCGTCGACATGCTCCGCCGTGTCGTCGAGAGCGGTTCGGCGGCAGTCGCCCGCACGCGGGCGGAGAATCCGGTCAACAAGGCGGCCGGCGTGGTCGACGCGGGTGCGAAGGGCCTGTGGCATCTGCTCGACGGCGCGCTGGCGGCGCTCGAGGGTCGCGCGACGGTCACGCCGGCATCGACCGACAGCAGACCGGCGCTCGCGGCGGCGCATGCGGTGGCGACCGGCGATGTCTCCTCCTGGGCGGGCGCGTACGACGTGCAATTCCTCGTCGAGCACCCCTCACGTCAGATCGCGGATGTGCGACGCGAGATGACCGAGTTCGGAGCGGACTGCGTCCTTGTGGTCGGCGACGAGTCGGTGATGAAGGTCCACGTGCACACGCTCCAGCCCGACAAGATCATCGCCATCGGACTGACGACCGGCCGCATCGCCGACGTCGTGGTCGAGGATCTCGACGCGATGACCAAGGAGCACGAGGCCGCGACGGGCATCGTCATCGAGCCGCCGACCCGCGCCCCGACCGGGTCCGTCGGCGTCGTCGCGGTCGTGCCGGGCACCGGCTTCGCGACCGTGGCGCGGTCGCTCGGCGCCACGCCGCTGCGCGGCGGCGCGACGATGAATCCATCGACCGAGGAGCTCCTCGGCGCGATCAGGGAGGCCAATGCGCATCACGTCGTGGTCCTCCCGAACGACAAGAACGTCATCCTCGCCGCGCAGTCCGCCGCGAAGCTCGCGGAGGTGGAGGTCACCGTCATCCCGACGCGCACGGTCGCGCAGGGCATGGCCGCGCTCGTCGCGTTCGACGCGACGAAGGATGCGGCGAAGGTCGCCGAGGAGATGCGCGAGGTTGCCGAGCGCGCGCACGGCATCGAAGTGACGCGGGCGAATCGCTCGACGACGATCGACGGTCAGACCGTCCGCGAGGGAGAAGCGATCGCGCTGCTCGATGGTCGCGTCGTGGCGCATGGCGAGGACGAGGTGACCGTCCTGGTCGACGCGGCGAAGCGCCTGACCGACGCCGAGCTCTTCACGCTGTACTCGGGCGCCGACGTCGACGCGTCACGCGTCCAGCACGCCGCGCAGCGGCTCCGCGCCGCGTGTCCGCGTGCCGAGGTCGAGGTGATCGACGGTGGCCAGGCGCATTACCCGTTCATCGTCGCGGCGGAGTGAACGGGGAGTCCGTTACAAGAGGTGGAGCGATACGGTGGCGGACAGATAACGATCAGCGACTACGACCCGACTTGGCCCGCCCAGTTCGAACAAGAACGGACGCGCCTGCACGCCGCTCTCGGGTCGATCGTGACCATGATCGAACATGTCGGGAGCACTGCCGTACCCGGGCTCGCTGCCAAACCGATCATCGACGTACTCGTCGGAGTCCGAAATATGCGCGAAGCGCGTGCGCGGTCCATCGAGGCGCTCGAGGTGCTGGGCTACAGGTATATGGCGGAGTACGAGGCGTGGCTGCCGGGCGAAATGTTGTTCCGAAAAGGCATTTCAGGTCCCTGGACGCACCACGCTCATGTCATGGAGCCGTCGAGCCCCAGGTGGGACGAACTCGTATTGGTGCGCGACTACCTGCGCACTCACTCTGACGTGGCGAGGGCCTACGGTGAGCTGAAGAAGGCCCTCGCCCTTGTGTTTCAGGACGACATCGCAGGATTCCGTGACGCCAAACGGCCTTTTCTACAAGCGGTCACGGCGAAGGCACGAACAGAAAGTAGACCGCGCGTGGCGGACGAAGACTGAGAAGCTCCCTGAGCATGTCGCCATGTCTCAGACGTTGTCGCAGCGGAGTAAGGCACCGCGACGTCACAGGCCCCACGAGGTGACGCCCTCGATCTTCAGCGCGATCACTTCGTCGATCTCGGTGTCGCGATACTGCTTGAACTTGCGCTTCAGCAGCTGCCGGGCGTGCGCCAGCTCCGCGCCGCCGCGAACGAGTCGCGCGCGCACGTGCGCCACCAAGCCGCGGAGCCGGTCCCAGTCCTCGAAATAGTCGTCGCATTCGATCGCGCCCCGGCGCCGGCGCTTCAGGTTCTCGGCCGTGACGCCGCTGGTGGCGACGTACGCGGTGCGTGTCGTGGCGTCGAACGCATGGCACAGCGGCGCGGCGTGGGTGACGCCCCGCGGGTCGACGCTGGCCACCCGGCACACGCGTGCGCGCTCGAGGAACCGCTTCTCTTCGCGTGAAAGTCGAGAACGCATCTTTCGTCACTCCCCTCGGAGTCGCGGCTAGCGCGCCGCCGCTCGGCGGCTAGCGCGCCACCGTTCGGCGTCTGGAGGCCGACTTGCTGTTCGAGGCTCGTCTCGCCGTCGCTCGTTTCGCCGTCGTCGGTTTCGCGGCCCTCGCCGTCTTCGGCTCAGCCTTCTCGCCCCACGACATGCCGTGGGCCTTGGCCCAGTCGTGCCAGTCCGGGACGGGATGGCTCACCGTCCAGAGGAAGTGGTACGTCCCGCTGTCGCCGACGAACTTGAACCGCTTCTTGAGGTCCGTGGCGAGCTCCTCGTAATCGTCGAACGAGCGAAGGTGCTTGCGGAACCCGCCGCTTCGCTCGAGGTCGAGGATGGCGCGGGCGTTGTGGACCACCGCGGCGATCTTCGGCCGGCTCCGGATGACGCGCGGATCGCTTGCCAGCGCGTCGATCTCGCGGTCTCCCATGCGGGCGACGCGCTCGACGTTGAAGTCCCGGAACGCAGGCTTGATGGTGGACCACTTCGCGTCGACGACGCGCCAGCTGATCCCGGCCTGGAAGACGCTCTTGCTCAGCTGTTCGAGGTAGTCGTCGAGGTCCTTGGGCTTGATGCGGGGCGGAGCTTCCACAACGCTGTGACTCTACGCGTTCATCATTGCGAGCGTGAGCCAATCGCTCGCGTCCGCGACCAGACCGAGCAGCTCCCTCGAGCTGCCGGTCACGGCGCTGCCCGGGATCGGAGACGACTCCGCGAAGCTGCTGGAGCGGATCCAGATCCGCACGATCGGCGATCTCCTCTGGCACCTGCCGCGGACGTACGCCGACTTCTCCAAGTTCACGCCGCTGAGGAGCGTCCGTGCGGATCAAGAGCAGACCGTCGAGGCGATCCTCGGCCGCATCGGCCAGCGGCGGACCGCGCGCGGCCAGCTCATGACCGAAGTCGAGCTGCTGGATCCGCAGGACCGCTCGCCGACGAACGTGCGCGCGACGTGGTTCGGCCGCCAGTTCATCAAGGAGCGCTACCCCGAGGGTCAGCTGGTGAGGCTCTCCGGCAAGGTGAAGTTCTTCGGCCGCTCGCTCCAGTTCTCGAATCCGAAGATGGAGAACGCGGCCGCGGAGGCGGTGCACACCGGGCGCATCGTGCCGATCTACGGGCTCACCGAGGGTCTCAAGGAGGGACACCTGCGCCGGTGGCTCCACACCGCCGTCATGGGCGGCGCGAAGCGGACACCGGTGGTCCGCGAGGTCACCGATCCTCTGCCTGAGGCCGTGCGCGCGCGCCGCTCGCTCGCACCCATCCAGGACGCCCTGCGCGAGGTGCACTTCCCGTCGGAGTGGAAGGATCTCTGGCGCGCCCGGCGCCGCCTGGCATTCGACGAGCTCCTGGTGCTGCAGCTCGCCCTCGGCCAGCGCCGTGCGCGCTGGACCAAGGACGCCAAGGCCCTGCCACTGCGAGCCGAGGACGCGGACGTCGCGCGCTGGATCGCGGAGCTGCCGTTCTCGCTCACCGCCGCGCAGCGCCGGGCCTTCGAGAAGATCCGCGAGGACCTCGGGCGCCGCGTGCCGATGTCGCGCCTGCTGGAGGGCGATGTCGGCTCGGGCAAGACCGTCGTCGCTGCGCTCGCCGCCAGGATCGCGGTCGCGTCCGGCTCGCAGGCCGCGCTCATGGCTCCCACCGAGCTGCTCGCGGAGCAGCACCATCGGTCGCTCGCGACGCTGTTCGGCGCCGGCGGACCGCGCCACGCGCTGCTGACATCGAGCGTCACCGGTCCGGCGCGTCAGCGGATCCTCGCCGAGCTCGCCTCCGGCGATCTCGACGTCGTGGTCGGCACGCACGCGCTCGTCGAGGAAAGTGTCTCCTTCAGGCGCCTGGGGCTCGCGATCGTCGACGAGCAGCATCGCTTCGGCGTGAGACAGCGCGCCACCTTCCGCGAGAAGGGTGTCGATCCCCATCTCTTACTCACGACCGCGACGCCGATCCCACAGACCCTGTCGCAGACGATCTACCGCGACCTCGACATCTCGATCCTCGACGAAATGCCGGCCGGCGGTCAGTCGATCCGCACCGAGGTGCGCGCTCGCGAGGCGCTGCCGAAGATCTGGCCCTGGGTGAAGGAGCGTGTCGCAGCCGGTGAGCAGGCCTTCGTCGTGACGCCGCGGATCGAGGAGGACCCCGACGACGACATCCCCAGCGCCGAGGCGACGTTCCGCGACCTGAGAGCGAAGGAGCTTGCCGGCCTGCGGATCGGTCTGTTGCACGGGCGCATGCCGGCACGCGAGCGCGACGACGTCATGCGGCGATTCGCCCAGGATGAGACCGATGTGCTCGTGGCCACGACCGTGGTCGAGGTCGGCATCGACATACCGAACGCGACGGTGATGGTGGTCCTCGGCGCGGAGCGCTTCGGCCTCGCGCAGCTGCACCAGCTGCGCGGCCGCGTGGGGCGCCGGGGTCAGCGGGCCTTCTGCGTTCTCGTGAGCGAGGCTGCCGACGAATCCGAGCGGCTCGCCGCGATGACCGAGAAGAAGCCCGGGACAGACGAGCCGCTCGACGGGTTCGATCTCGCGAAGCGCGACCTCCAGATCCGTGGCGCGGGCGAGTTCCTCGGAAAGCGGCAGAGCGGCGAGGGCAACGAGCTGCGCATCGTCGACATGGCGGATGTCGATCCCGTGCTCCTCGAGGAGACGACGGTCGAGGCCGATCGCATCCTCGCCGCGGATCCACAGCTGGAGCGAACCGAACACGCGTCGCTCGAGCAGGCCGTCGCGGAGCTCTGGCGCCGCTACGCGCTGGCGTGAGGGTCATCGCCGGCATCGCGAAGGGACGCACCCTCGACGCGCCGCGCGGGGGCGCGACACGTCCCGCAACGGACCGCATCCGCGAGACGCTGTTCGCGATCCTCGAGCCGGTGCTCGAGGGCGCGCGCGTGCTCGATCTCTTCGCGGGCGCGGGCACGCTGGGCATCGAGGCGCTCTCACGCGGGGCCGCACATGTGACGTTCGTCGAGCGCTCGGCCGAGGCTTTGAAGGCGCTCCGGAAGAACATCTCGACGACGGGCTTCGCTGACCGCGCCGAGGTCGTCGGCGCGAACGTGCTCGGGTTCCTCGAGCGGCCGATCGCGGGCCCCTACGACGTCGTCTTCTGCGACCCGCCATTCGCGGACGTGGGCATCCTCGAGGCGACGCTCGCGCATCCGCACCTCGCGGGCGCGCTGGCACCGGAGGCTCATGTCGTCGCGCGAGTGCTGAAGAAGCACCAACCGAACGTGCCCGAGGGTGCTCGTCTCCTGCGCGTGAAGGAGATCGGCGAGGAGACGCTGCTGTTCCTGCGCTACGACGGTCGATGAGCCAAGCGCGCTAGGATGACGGCGCGGCAGGAGGGTGACCTTTTGGACATACAGTTCCTCGTGGAACGCCTCGAATCACTCGTCGTGAACGCGCGCAAAGTCCCGATGACGAGCCAGGTCATCCTCGAGCAGGCGGCGATCCTCGATGTCATCGACCAGCTGCGCGTCGCCATTCCCGAAGAGGTGCGTCAGGCGCGGCGCATCAATCAGGAGAGCGACCGTGTGCTCTCGAGAGCGCGCGAGGAAGCGGAGCAGATCATCGGCGCTGCCCAGGAGCAGGCCGCGCTCCTCCTGCAGGACCAATCGATCCTGCGGGAGGCGGAGACGAAGGCGCAGGAGCTTCTCGACAGAGCGCAGGCGAAATCGGACGAGACGATGCACGGCGCCGATCAGTACGCCGCCGACGTCCTCGTTCGCCTCGAGAGCGATCTCGTGAAGTCGCTCTCGATCATCAAGAGGAGCCTCGAGGTGATCGAGGAGCGCAAGCCGCAGCCGACCGAGGGGTAATCAGATGATCGTCAGTGTCGCGCCGCTGCTGAAGCAGCCCGTTGGCGCACAGGCCGACTATCACGTCGCCGAGTCGCCGATCGACCCGCACGGTGAGAATTCCGGTCTGCGCGACATCGGTGCGGTCGCGATCGACGCGGACATCGTCGCCACGCACACGAACCCGGGCGCGTACCTCGAGGGCGAGGCCGATGCGAGCGTCGAGGCGACGTGCAGCCGCTGCCTGACGCCGATCGAGGCCCCGATACACGCCGAGTTCGCCGAGCAGTACTACGCCCGCTTCGGGGTGATCTCAGGAGAGTCGCTCGGCGAGGCCCCGACGGACGCGAAGACCATCGGCTCCGATTTCAAGATCGATCTCACGCCGCTGCTGCGCGAGGAGCTGATCCTCGCCGCGCCGCTCGCGCCGCTCTGCCGCCCGGATTGCAAGGGCCTCTGCGCGGTGTGCGGCGAGGATCTGAACGTCCATCCGCACCAGCACGAAGCGGCGGTGGACGAGCGCCTCGCGAAGCTCGAGAAGCTTCGCGACTTCCACGCGGAGCGCGACTAGCGCCCCATACAATGACCTCGTAACCCGTCGTTCAGACGCGAAGGAGAGCAACGTTTGGCTGGTCATCCCAAGAAACGCATACCCCGCGCCGCGCAGGGCGAGCGTCGCAGTCATCTGGCCCTGAAGGCGCAGAATCTCGTGCCTTGTCCGCAGTGCAAGAGCCCGAAGCCGTCGCACCAGGCGTGTCCGCACTG